>DATGLP010000027.1 GCA_035294085.1 Acidimicrobiales bacterium
AGCCGAGGTGGCCCCCCGTGCGCCCCACGGCGTCGACGATGAAGGCGCGAAGCTCGGCCGCGAGCTCGACGCACTCGGCGACCGACAGCGCGCGCAGGTCCTCGGGCGAGGCGATCGAGGAGAGGAGCGGGTAGGGCGAGGGAAGCCTGCAGTCGTCCACGTCCGCCTCCTTGCTGGCCGCGCCCCCTGGCGACTGGTCCTCGAACCTCGGCAGGCCGGGGCCCGCTCGGCGACCGGTCGGGCACCGGGCGCCTCGCGCACAGTGCCAGTGACTCGATCGTCACACCACTTGTTCGCTGCCATCCTGGCAGACGTGCCCGGGGGCGTCAACGAGCGCCCGGGGCGTCCAGCACGACGGCTCAGGTGCTCGCGTCCTCGGCCTTGAGCCCGGCGAGCGCGGGCACGACGGCGCGCTCGTCGAGGGCGCGACGCACGGCGAGCGCCATGGCGCGCTCCACGACGGCATCGGCCCGCGCCTCGCTGCTGCCGTCGAGGTGGCGCGCCACGGCGGCGGTCACCTCGGCGACGAGGGCGCGCAGCACACGAGCGTGGCCCGGCCGGCGCTGCGTCGCGAACGAGGCCACGTCGAGCCACAGGCTGAGCTGGGGAGCGAGGGCCTCGGCGAGCGCCTCGGTCGCCTCCGCCGGCCCGGCGCCCCCGCACGCCGCGGCCTCGAAGGCGGCGACCGCCGCGCTGCCCGCAGCACGCGCCGCGGCGAAGAAGAGCTCCTCCTTCGACGCGTAGTGACGGTAGAACGAGCCCTTCGCCACCGCGGCGGCCCGGCAGACGTCGTCGATCGAGACGTCCGCGTAGCCGTGCCGCGAGAAGGCCGCGATACCCGCCTCGAGGATGCGAGCCTGCGTGGCCGGCCCGGCGCCGGGGGCCTGCGTGGCAGCGAGGAGCTGGCCCCACATCTCACGTCGGAAGACACCGGTGCTCGGCCGGCCGAGGAGGTCGGGCACGAGCTCGGGCAGCAGACGGCCGATGGCCTCGAGCGACAGTCCGCGCCGCTCGCGCAGCAGCCGGATGAGCTTCAGGAGCTCGACGTGGCGAGCGTCGTAGAGGAACCGGTTGGTCGCGAGCTTCTCCGGCGGCGGCAGGAGGCCCGCCGCGAGGTAGTAGCGGATCGTCGCCGCCGCGACCCCCGTCTGCTCGACGAGCTGCGACATCGTGAGCCCGCCAGACCCCGGCAGGTCGCGACTCATCGGCGGGACCTCGCCAGCCTGCAGGAACCGTGTGCGGCCGCAGGTAACGTGCGGTGCATGGGTGGTGTCGCGGTCATCACCGACTCCAGCACCTGCATCCCCTCCGAGCTGGCGGTGCGGTACGGCATCCGCGTGCTCCCCATCAGCGTCTACGCGGCCGACCTCGACGGCGACGAGGACGGCGAGCGGCTCTCGGTGCTCGAGGCGGTCGAGCACGAGGAGCTGTTCGGGGCCAGCCGGCCCTTCGTCACAGAGTACCTTTCCGCGATCGAGGCCCCGGGCTGCGACGCGGCGGTCGTCATCACGCCGGCGGGCGAGTTCGCGGCGATGTTCCGCAACGCCACCCTCGCCACCGAGCTGGCCAACCGCCCTGCAGTGGTCGTCGACTCGCGCACGGCGGCCGCGGGCCAGGCGCTCGTCGTGCTCGCCGCCGCCGAACGCGCCGCGGGCGGCGGCGACCTCGAGGCCGTGGTCCGGGCGAGCGAGGAGGCGTCGCGCCGGGTCGAGCTCGTCGCGTCGCTCGCGACCCTCGAGCCGATCCGCAGGAGCGGTCCCGTCCCCGAGGCGGTGCTGCGGGCGAGCGAGCTGTCGGGGACGAGGAGCGTGTTCCGCATGCGCGACGGCGCCGTGGAGCCGCTCGAGGCGATCGCCTCGGGCGACGCCACCTTGGAGGCGATCGCGGCGGCCTTCCGCGCGAGCGCCGGGCCCGGCGTCGAGCGCTCCACCGTCTTCCACGCAGGGGCGCCGCGCGCCGCGAGCCGCCTCGAGGAGCTGCTCGGCGGGGTGGACTTCGTCTGCGGCTTCTCGCCGGCGATGCAGGTCCACACCGGCGCCGGGGTGGTCGGCGCCGCGTGGATCCCACGGCCGGAGACGCCCTGAGAGGCGCCCGCGCCACGCCCGAGCGGGCGTGGTTCCTACACTTCCCGGCGAGAGGAGCGCCGAGGTGACGAGGTACGGCTCGACTCCTGGAGGCGGCCGGCAGCCGGCGCGCACCGCCACGGCACGCGACCAGTGGGACTGGTCCACGATCGCGGCGACCTCGGAGCTCCCGGCGGTCGCCTCGCCGTCGCCCGTCGGGCGAGGCCTCGCCGGGCGACGCGCCGAGCCGCCCGGCGACGCGGAGAGGCCGGCGGACGACGGACACCTCACGCGCGAGCCGGCCCCGGTCGTCCTCCGGCTCGCGGTGTGGTCCCTCGCCTTCGTCTTCGTGCTCGCCGCGGCCGGCGACGTCGTGCTCCACGTCCGGCCAGGCTGGCTGCGGCCGTTCCGCCACGTCGAGTCGAGCTCGCCGTCGGGGCGCGCGCGACCGCGTCCAGGCGGGACGGCGAGCCTGCTCCTCGTGTCCTCGGACGCAACCGGCGCGACGTTCGAGGTCCCCGCCCAGCGCTACCGCCTCGTCGTCACGACCGCGGCGCGCTGCTGGACCACCGTCAAGTCCCCGCCGGACGCCACCGGGTTCGTCTTCGCCAGGACGATCACCCCCGCGACGAGCCCGGCCTCGGTGGAGGTGAGCGGCGCCGCCTCGGTGGAGCTCGCGGCCCGAGCGGTCAGTCTCGCGGTCCGCGCCGGCGACCGCACCGTCGGCGTCATCCGCTCGCCTCGCGTCGCCTACCGCTACACCTTCGAACCAACCACGCCGTGACGCGCGCGGCGAGGTACGCGAAGATCGAGCGGCCCCGAGCGCGAAAGGACGGCGCCGACGTGAGGACGAGGCCGCGCCCAGCTCGCGGCGAGGGGAAGGCGAACCTCGCGCGCCAGCGCCGCTTCTGGACGCGGCGCGCCGCGGCGTGGGACCACGGAGCGGGGACCAGCCCTGGCCTTCGCCAGGTCGTCGAGCGGGTCCTCGCCGAGGCGGCGCCGTCGAGCGACGACGAGGCGGTCGACCTCGGGTGCGGGTCGGGCCAGCTCGCGCTGCGCCTCGCCCCCCTCGTGCGCCGGGTCATCGCGGTCGACATCAGCGAGGCGATGATCGACCTCCTCGCGGCGAACGCCGACGCGGCCTCGGTGGACAACGTGGAGGCGGTGGCGAGCCCCATCGAGCGCTTCGACCTCGGGCCGAGCTCCGTCGACCTCGTCGTGTCGAACTACGCCCTCCACCACCTGCGCGACCGGGACAAGGCGCGCCTCGTCGCCCGGGCGGCGACCTGGCTGCGGCCCGGCGGGCGGCTCGTCATCGGCGACATGATGTTCGGCCGCGGCGCTGACCGACGCGACCGCGAGGTCATCGCCTCCAAGGTCGCCGTCCTCGCGCGCCGCGGCCCTGGCGGCTGGTGGCGCATCGCCAAGAACGCCTCGCGCTACCTGCTGCGCCTGCAGGAACGCCCCGTGCCCATCGGCGCCTGGGTCGACATCCTCCGCCGCGCCGGGCTCGCCGACGTACGAGCCATCCCGGTGGTGAGCGAGGCCGCCGTCGTGCGGGGCACGAAGCCCGGTCCGAAGACGCAGGAGGTGTGAGGTGCTCATCGCCACGACGAACGACCTCCCCGGCTACGAAGTCGTCGAGGTCCTCGGCGAGGTCTTCGGCCTCACCGTCCGCTCGCGCAACGCCTTCTCCCAGGCGGGCGCCAGCCTGCGCTCCCTCGTCGGCGGCGAGCTGCGAGGGATGACGAAGAACCTCGAGCGCAGCCGCCGCGAGGTCATCGAGCGACTCGCCGACGCCGCTGCCGCGCGCGGCGCGAACGCCGTGCTCGCGATGCGCTTCGACACCACCGAGCTCGGCGGGATGTGGACGGAGGTCTGCGCCTACGGGACCGCCGTGCGCGTCGAGCCGCGCTGAGGCGCCCGGTGCGAGCCCTCCCGCCGGGCCGTACCCGAGACGCCCAGCGCGGCGCGACGCGCGCGCGCCGCACCTGGGGCTGCGCCCTCGCCTGCTCGAGCCTGCTCGTGGCCGGCGCCGTCCCCCGGCTCCCCGCCCGCGCCCCGAGGGGGCACGGCGCAGGCCTCGGCCAGCCGACCAGGCGTCTGTGCGTCCGCCCTCGTTACCGCATCGGCTACGAGGTCTTCAACGAGACGCAGCCGTTCGCCAGGGCGGTGAGTGCCAGCATCGCCGCGACGGCGCGACGCCTCCGCTGCGTGACGCTGCTCGAGGCGACCGACAACCTCGACGGGGCCACCGCCGTCGCGAACGTCCGCTCGATGCTGCGAGCCGGCATCGACGGCCTCGTCGACTTCCAGGTGGTCCCAGCGGCCCAGAAGGTCATCGCCGGACTCGTGTCCCGGGCTCGTGTCCCGGCGGTGTCGGCCGGCCTCCGCCTCGGCGCACGCCCCTTCGTGTCCCTCGACGACCGCCATGCCGGGTTCGTCGCCGGCGAGGCGCTCGGGCGAGCCGCGCGCGCTCGCGACCGCGGCGCGACCTTCTACCTCCTCGTCGGCGCCGACCCCCACGCCGGCCCGTCCGCCGCGGCGCGCGCCGCAGGGATCGTGAGCGGCGCGCGGCAGGCCCTCGCCGACCTCGGACCCGCCGATGTCCGCCTCCTCGCGACCGACGGCCTCGAGCGCGAGGCGTTCGCCGCCGCGGCGCGAGCCCTGCGCCGGGTGCCGCCTCACGCGGTGCTCCTGCTGAGCGGCATCAACGACGAGGTCGTCGCCGGCATGTACGCCGCAACGCTCGCGCGCCGAGGCGGGCGCCTCCTCGCCGAGTCGATCGGCGGCGACGCCCTCGGGCTCTCACAGGTCTGCGCACGCCCCGACTACGTCGGCGCGGTGTCCTTCGAGCCGGGCGCGTGGGGCCGCTGGCTCCTCTCGGCCGTCCTCGATCTCGCCAACGGCGCGGCCCTGCCGAGCACGCTCTACGTCCCCGTGCGCCAGGTCACGCGGGCGAACCTTCGCTGTCGCTAGTGGCCCTGCCGATAAATACATCGGTGTAACTTTCTGACCGGTCGCATGCCAGCCAGGGGGTGCTGATGCCTCGCCGCTCGCCGTTCACAGTGCGCCTGTCAGACGCGGATCGAGCAGTCCTCGAGCAGCGGGCGTCGTCGCGCACCGTCGCCCATCGTGACGTGGTGCGGGCGCGCATCGTGCTGCTCGCAGCGAACGACGTCACCAACGTGGCGATCGCGCGACGTGTCGGCGTCTGTGTCGACGCGGTCTCGAAGTGGCGCAAGCGCTTCTGTGCGGAGGGCCTAGCCGGGCTGGCCGATCGCAAGCGCTCGGGTCGCCCACGTCGCTTCAGCGGCGAGGTCGTCGCCCACGTGAAGGCGATGGCCTGCGAGCCGCCCGGTCGCCGGGAGGTGCCCCTCACGCGCTGGAGCTCGCACGAGCTCGCCGCCCAGGCCGTCCAAGAGGGCCTCGTCGAGGCGATCTCCTCCTCGACCATCAGACGCTGGCTGCACGCGGCGGCGATCAAGCCCTGGCGCTACCGATCCTGGATCTTCCCCCGGGATCCCGACTTCGCGCCCAAGGCCGCCCGGGTCCTCGACCTCTACGAGCGCCGCTTTGAGGGCCACCTCCTCGGGCCCGACGACTACGTCATCTCCGCAGACGAGAAGTCCCAGCTGCAGGCGCTGTCGAGGCGCCACAGCGACCTGGAAGCAGCGCCGGGGCGGCTTCGCCGGATCGAGTTCGAGTACCGCCGAGGCGGCACGCTCGCCTACCTCGGCGCCTACGACGTCCACCGAGCAGCCCTGTTCGGCCAGGTGGCGGAGAAGACCGGCATCGAGCCGTTCATGACCCTCGTTGAGAAGGTGATGGCGAAGGAACCCTACAAGAGCGCCCGATGCGTCTACTGGGTCGTCGACAACCGTTCCTCCCACAACGGGCAGCGCTCGATCGAGCGAATGGAAGCCGCCTTCCCGAACGCCCGGTTGATCCACCTCCCGGTCCATGCCTCCTGGCTCAACCAGATCGAGGTGGTCTTCTCGATCATCCAACGCAAGGTCGTCCGCTCCGGCGATTTCGCGGGCCTCGGCGCTCTCGCGGAGCGCCTCTTGGCCTTCGAACAGCACTACAACGCGAGCGCCCGACCCTTCGACTGGCGCTTCAGCACCGACGACCTCGCCGCCATGCTCGAGCGCCTGGAGGGTCGCGCCCTGCTTGCTGCCTGAGCTCCGCGGTCACAATGGGGCGGTGAAGGCGCCGCCAGCATCAACCAAGCAGAGCCTTACCTCCCGCCTCTGCGAGCACGCCCGGGAGCGCTGGCCGGAGCTCGCCGGCCTCGACGTGCGCTTCCGCTCGAACTTCGCCTACGTCGACGGCCACCTCTCCGACGGGACGATCCAGAAGCTGTGCCGTCTGCGCTACGGCGGCTCGGCGAGCCTCTGGGGCTTCGCCCTCTACCGGGCGAGCCACGACGACTATGAGGATTCCTTCCTCCCGACCGGGATGCCAGCCGGGAGCCCGGAGGAGGCTCTCGACTGCGCGTGCGGTCTCTACCTCCGCGACCCGACGGCGTGGCTCGATGATTCACCGACGAACTAACGCGCGGGACCACTAGCGGGGGAGGCTGGCGCGCCGGGCCAGGAGGACCGCGGCGACGGTCGCCGCCGCGCACGAGACGGTCACGACCGCCCAGCCGGACGGCCCGAGGGGCACGCACCCGAAGTAGCGCCGCACCACGGGCACCTCGATGGCTGCGACGAGGACCGCACCGGACGCGAGCGCCGCCGTCGTCGCGAGGAGGTCCCCTCGCGCCGCGGCGATCGTCTGGCCGAGCTGGGAGCCGACGAGCGCCGCGAGCGCCATGGTGTCGGCGCGACGCCGACGGCCCGTCGCGCGGCCGATGGCCCACGCGAGCCCCGCGCCCGCCGCCGTGCACAGGCCGCGCTCGGCGACCTTGCGGGCGAGCGGCCCCGACAGCGAGCGGTCCGGGCCCTCCTCGAGGAGCTCGGCGACAGGGCGGTCGAGGGGCGGTCGCAGCGCGATCGTGAGCGCAGGAAGGACGTCCGTGAGCAGGTTGACGAGCAGGAGCTGGCGTGCGGAGAGGGGGCTGCGCCCGGTCAGCAGACCGACCCCGACGGTGAACGCGAGCTCCCCCGCGTTCCCGCCGAGGAGGATGCCGAGCGCCTCGGCGACCGACGCCCACATCGCCCGGCCCTCCGCGAGCGCAGCGAGGATGGTCTCGAGGCGGTCGTCGAGGACGACGACGTCGGCGGCGGCGCGCGCCGAGGGCGTGGCCCGCGCCCCGAGGGCGAGGCCGACGTCCGCGAGGCGGATCGCGCCGGCGTCGTTCGCGCCGTCCCCGGTCATCGCGACCGACCGTCCGAGGCGGCGGAGCGCCTGGACGATGCGCACCTTGTCGGCCGGGGTGACGCGCGCGAACACCGAGACCGACGGGACGAGCTCGTCGAGCTCGTCGTCGCCGAGGCGCTCGAGCTCGGCACCGGTGACCACGCGCCGGCCGTTCAAGATGCCGAGCTCCGCGGCGACGCTCTCTGCCGTGCTCGCGTGGTCGCCCGTGACCATGACGAGCTCGACACCCGCGGCAGCCAGCTCCCGCACCGCCTCGGCGGCCGTGGAGCGCACGGGATCGGAGAGCGCCACGAAGCCGAGGTAGGTGAGCCCCGTCACCTCGGCGTCGTCGAGGCGGCCGGCGTGTGCCGGCCGACCCTGCGCCACCGCGATGATCCGCAGGCCGCGTCGGGCGAGCCGCTCGACCTGCGCCCCGAGCCGCCGACGGGCGCGCCCATCGAGCGGCAGGTCCCTGCCGCCGTCGCGCCAGCTCGCGCACCGCTCGAGGATCTCCTCCGGCGCTCCCTTCGCGCTGAGGAGGAGGCCCTCCGCGTCGCGGCCCAACGTCGCGTGGTAGGTACGGCTCGGCGAGAACGGCAGCTCCTCCTCGCGCCGCCAGCCCGGCGCCCCGACCTCCTCCGAGACGCCGAGGGCGGCGGCCGCCTCGACCACGGCGCGGTCGGTCATGTGCACGAGGCCGGCTCCCGCTGGCGGCGTCGCCCGCAGCGCAGCGGCGAGCACCCGGCGCTCGGGCGGCCCGAGGGTGGCGACCTTCGAGCGCCGAGGCCCCGCAGCAACCTCGGTCAGCAGCGCGCGCCCCGCGGTCAGCGTGCCCGTCTTGTCGATGCACAGGACGTCCGCCCGGGCGAGCGCCTCGAGCGCCCTCGGGTTGCGCACGAGCGCGCCGTGGGCCGATAGCCGGCGCGCCGCGGCGAGCTGGGCGAGGGTGGCCGTGACGGGTAGGCCCTCAGGGACGGCCGCGACCGACAGGCCGACAGCCGTCGCGAGCGCCTCCGCGGGTGGCCGTCCACGCGCCGCGCCGGCGCCGAGCAGCGCCGCGCTGGCGAGCGCCGTGACGGGCAGCGCGAGGTCCGTCAGCCGGCGGAGGCGAGCCTCGACGCCGCTCTCGGGGGGCGACTGCGCCGTGGCGTCGGCGCGCGCCGCCTCCGTGTCGGCCCCGACCGCGACCACCGCCGCGAGCGCCGAGCCGCCGAGGACGGCGCTTCCCTCGTACAGCATCGAGACGCGCTCCGCGACGAGCGGCGCGAAGCACGGCGCCGCGCGCTTGGCGACCGGCAGCGACTCGCCCGTCAGGCTCGACTCGTCGACCTCGAGGTGGTGCGCCTCCACGATCCGGGCGTCGGCCGCAACCACGTCGCCGGCCCGCAGCTCGACCACGTCGCCCGGCACGAGCGAGGACGCGGCGACGCGCACCGGGCGGCCCGAGCGGCGGACCACGACGTCGGGAGCGCTCGAGGCCTCGAGCGCGGCGAGGGCGCCCTCCGCGCGCCAGCGGACACCGGCCCCGAGGACGGCATTGAGCACCACGACGCCGGCCACGAGGGCCGAGTCGAGCACCGAGCCGAGGGCAGCCGAGGCGAGCGCTCCGGCGCCGAGCACGGGGGTGAGCGGGTTGGCGAGCTCCGCCGCGACGGCACCGACGAAGCGGGTGCCCGGGCCTCTCGCCTGCTTGCCGGCACGTGGCGGCGCAGCTGGGGCGCGCCGGCCTTCGCGTCCGGTGCGCAGGAGCGTGAGGACCTCGTCGACGGGCAGCTCGTGCCACGGCGGGTCCGGCCCGAGGCGGGGACGGCCCCGCCGGGCGAGCGAGCGCGCGGCGCGCGCCCCGACGGCCATCGCGGCGAGCGCCGCGAGGTTGGTCCCCGCCATCGCCTGCGCGACGCTCCGGCCAGGAGCGGCGACGTTCCCGAGCAGGATGCCGAGGAGCGAACCGGCGAGGCCGAGGCGCGCGCTCAGCTGGCTCACCTCCCGTGCCACCGCCACCGCCTCGACGACCATCGCCGCGGTTGCGAGGTCGCTCGCGACGATGTCGGCGGCGGGCGCCGGGGAGCGGGTGCGCAGGCCGATCGAGCAGTCGGCGGCGAGGAGCGGGCCGGGGGCGCCCCCCCCGACGAGGACGACGCCGCAGCCGTCGCCCTGGAGCATCCGGATCGACTCCACGAGCCGGTCGCCCCCCGCCACGAGCAGGTGGGCACCGAAGCGGTCGACGAGACCGAGCTCGTCGCCCGCGATCGCCACCATCAGCCCGGCACGGCGCGCTGCGTCGACGACAGCCTGCCAGCCGGCGACCGCCTGGCGCCGCAGCGTCATCACGGCGACCACGCGCCCGGCTGCCGTGAGCCCGTGGGTGGGCACGACCGGCAGCGCGCGCGCCAGGTGGCGCACCTGCCTCGCATCCGCGCCGAGCTGCCCGAGCGGGCCTGCCGTCCACCGGCCGCGGCGCACGACTCGGTCCGCCTCGGCGACCATCGAGCGGAGCCGCTGGTGAACCTCGAGGTGGTCCGCGCCAGAGGCGATCGCAACCTCGTCGGGCTCGACGCGCGCCGTGAGCAGCACCTCGGCGTCGATCACGACCGTGTCGAGGCGATCGAGGCGGCGCAGAGCCGCCGGGTCCAGCACGAGCTCGTCGGCCGCCGAGAGCGCCGTCGAGAGCCGGCTGGCGAAGGCGTCCCGGCCGAGCCGTCCCGCCTTGGAGCTCCCGGCGAAGAGCGCCGCGCCCGCACGGCGCGCCTCGCGCGTGAGCGCGAGCGTGCCCGCCGCGCCGAGGAGCGAGAGCAGCGATCCGAGGTCCGCGAGGCGCTCCACCGGCCCATCTGGCAGCGGGGCGGGCCGCTCGCCCCGCTCGAGCGGCACACGGTGCTCCTCCGGCGGCTCGTGGTCGAGCGCGGGGGAGACGCGCTCGAAGCAGGCACGCCGGGCGATGGCGGCGTCGAGGAGCAGGACGCGGTGCAGCGCGTCGGTCGCGAGCGCGAGCGGACCGTGCGCGAGGCCGTGCGCCGCGGCGCTCGCGAGGGCGGGCAGCAGGTCGGCGAGCCCGGGCCCGACGCCGGCGGCGAAGGCTCGGCGCAGGCGGGGCTGGGCGTCGAGGAGCGAGACGAGCGCGGCTGCCTCCTGGGCGAACGGCAGCGGCGGCAGTCCGCGTCCGGCGACGGCGAGCGCGAGCCCGGCGGCGTCCGCGACGAGGCCGGCGAGCGCGCGCACGATCGGCTCGACGTCGGTCGGCAGCTCCGGCCGATCGTGGCCGAAGCGCTCCTCGGAGACCCCGTGCGCCGCCTCTGCGGCCTCGACCACCGCGAGCAGGTCGCCGACGCCCACCTCGTCCCCGTCGAAGGCAACCGCGACGCGCCCCAGAACGGCGTCGACCTGCGCCCAGTGCACGCCCTCGAGGCGCCGGAGCGCGGCCTCGAGGTCACGCGCCAGGGCCTCGGACCCGAGGCGGCGGGAGGCTCGGACCTCGATGTGCGCGCGATCCCGGCTGGCCCAGATGCGCCGGTGGCGGCGTCCGGCGCTCGGACCGGCGCGCGCCCCGCCCGAGCGGTCCGGCACGGCTTCGCGCGAGGCGCAGGGCACGCACCAGTACTACCCCACCGACGCCGCCTCCCCGGCGGCACCAGGCGACTCGACGCACCTCGAGGCTCGCCTCGAGGTGAGCGATACTTTGGTCATGGCCGACCGCAACGTGCTCGGTGGCGAGCTCGAGCCCTGCGGCTTCGACCCCCTGACCGGCTTCTACCGCAACGGCTGCTGCCACACCGGCCCCGAGGACGTCGGCAGCCACACGATCTGCGCCGTCGTCACCGCCGAGTTCCTCGAGCACCAGCGCCGGATCGGCAACGACCTCGTCACTCCGATGCCGCAGTTCCGGTTCCCGGGGCTCGTGCCGGGCGACCGGTGGTGCGTGACCGCGGCGAACTGGCTGCGCGCCTATCGCGACGGGGCGGCCTGCTTCGTGGTCCTCGCGTCGACCCACGAGCGGGCGCTCGACATCGTGCCCCTCGACGCGCTGCGCGAGTACGCCGTCGACGTACCGGCCAGTCCGGGGTCGCTCGAGGAGTGAGCCACCGTCGGGGAGTGGACTGTCTTGCGGCACGTGGCTTGCAGCCAACGTAGAATGGCGTGACGTCCGAGCCCCCGACGCTGCGGCGACAGCGGTGAGGAGCGAGCCATGACCGACGTGACCGTGAGCGCTCCGGCGACGATCGCACCACCCGAACAGGCCCTCGCCCGGCCGGACTTCCGGATCGTGCCGGTCGCGGGGTTGCCGGTCGTCGCCGTCGTGCTCGCCGGCCTCGTCGCCGCGATCGAATCCAACCGGCTGTGGGCGCTGGACTTCTTCCACGTCGTCGGCGGCGGGCTGTGGACAGGGATCGACCTGTTCCTCGGCTTCGTCATCGGGCCGATCCTCGGCCGCCTCTCGGTCCCGGCGCGCATCGAGTTCACGACTCGACTCATGCCGAAGATGCTCCTGCTCATGCCGACGCTCGTCACGATGACGCTCGCGGCCGGCTGGCAGCTGGCGCGCCACGTCGGCACCCTGACCGCCAGCGACCCGAACCACGGGTGGGTCGTCGCCTCCTTCGTCGTCGTCGGCGTGATGGCCATCGTTGCGATCGGGTTCCTCGAGCCCGCCAACCTGGCCGTCCTCTTCGAGCTGAAGAAGCCACGACCGAACCGTGACCTCATCGCCCGGCTCATGCGACGTTTCGTGTACACGGCCGGCATCACCGGCGCGATGCAGGTCGCCACGCTCGTGATCATGACGAGGCTGGCGTCGTGACGACCGAGCTGGCCGGCCGCCCCGACGCTGCGCCGAGGCGACTGCCGCCCGTCGCCGAGGCCTGCGTCGCGTCGATGGCGCTCGTCGTCGTCGGCGGCATCTACCTCGCGTCGTACCTGCCGAGCCGGGCGCCCCTCGGGCCCGCCGTCGGCCTCGTCGCGGCCGCGGGAGCGCTGCTCGCCGCCAACGCCGCGGCCCTCGCACGGCTGCGCGCCTTCGCCTGGGAGCGCTTCCTCCTCGTCCTGCGCTGGGCGCTGCTCGGCTACGCGGTGATCTCGGGGATGCTCGAGTACGTCTTCGTGCTCGACCACACCCGCGGGACGATGCTCGTGCTCCTCACTGTGATGCTGGTCGTCTTCGCGATCAACATCCCCCTGCTCCTCGCCTTCTCCGTCGCCCGCTACCACGAGGTCGAGCCGGCGCGAGAGGCGTGAGGCGAGGCGGCGCCTCGCCCGGCACGGCGCGAGGAGGCGACGGCGCATCCGCCGACGCGGTGTCGTGGCAGCACGCGTGCACGGCGCGCCGCCCGGCCGTTCCTGCGGACGGCGGGGGACGAAAGGGCGGCACGCGCCGGCGGCCTCGTTGCGATCGCCTACGCTGCGGGGCCGTCGACACTGGAGCGACGCTGGGGGCGGGCTCCCCGCCGTCGGTCGGCGGCCGTCCTCGACGGCCTTCGGCCGCCGCGAGGCGGGGCGGCGAGAAGGAGGCCGCATGGCGGTGATCGAGGTGCAGAACCTGACGAAGCGCTTCGGGCCGACGCTCGCCGTCGACCACCTGAGCTTCGAGGTGCCGCAGGGAACGATCACCGGCTTCCTCGGGCCGAACGGCGCGGGCAAGACGACGACGCTGCGGATGCTGCTCGGGCTCGTCACGCCGAGCAGCGGCCGCGCGCTCATCGAGGGCCGGCCCTACGTCGAGCTCGACCACCCGCTGCGCCACGTGGGCGCGGTCCTCGAGTCCTCGAGCTTCTACCCCGGCCGCCGGGCCCGTGACCACCTGCGCATCCTCGCGATGACCGCCGGCGTGAGCGGCCGCCGTGTCGAGGAGGTCCTCGAGCTCGTCGGTCTCGCCGGGGATGCCGACCGACGCGTCGGCGGCTTCTCGCTCGGGATGCGCCAGCGCCTGGGCCTTGCCGGCGCTCTGCTCGCCGAGCCGGGCATCCTCGTCCTCGACGAGCCCGCCAACGGCCTCGACCCCGAAGGCGTCCGCTGGCTGCGGGAGCTGCTCCGCCGCCTGCGCTCGGAGGGGCGCACGATCCTCGTCTCGAGCCACATCCTCGCCGAGGTGTCCCAGATCGCCGACGGCGTCGTCATCCTCGATCGCGGCCGGCTCGTGACCCAGGGCTCGCTCGAGGCCCTGACGGCCGGCGACCGACGGGTCGTCCACGTTCGCACGCCGCGTGCGGCCGAGCTGCTCGCCGCGCTCGAGGGCGCAGGGATGCGAGGGAGCCTCGGACCGGGCGACCGGCTCGAGGTGCGGGGGGCGAGCCCCGAGCAGGTAGGCGTGCTCGCGGCGAGCCTCGGCATCCCGATCTTCGAGAGCAGGGCTGAGGAAGCGAGCCTCGAGGACGTGTTCTTCGAGCTGACCGCCGCCGAGGAGCGGGGGGCGAACCGGTGACTCGGCTCGTGCGCATCGAGCTCGAGAAGCTGCGGACCATCCGCCTGCCCTTCGGCCTGCTCACCGCGGCCGCGGCGCTCACGGTCCTCATCACGGTCCTCAAGTGCGAGCGGGCGGGCACGCTGGCCCGCTCGGGCCTCGAGCGCCCCGCGCTCGACACCGCCCAGGGTCTGGCGAACGCGCTGACGAGCACGGACTTCGCCATGCTGATGGCTCTCATCTTCGGGGTCATCGTGACGACGAACGAGTTCCGCCACTCGACCGCGACGACGACCTACCTCGGGGTGCCCGACCGGGCACGGGTCCTCGTCGCGAAGTCGCTCGCCGGCCTCGTCGGCGGCGCGATCTTCGGTGCGCTCGCTGCTGCGCTCACGACGGCCATCGGGCTCGCCTTCGTCGCCGCGAAGGGCTACCCGGTCGTGCTCGGCGGGGGCACGATCGCCCGCTACGGCCTCGGTGCGACGCTCGGGAGCGCCCTCCTCGCCGTCGCGGGCGTCGCGGTCGGGACGTTGATCCGAGGCCAGGTGGCCTCGATCGTCGCCGTGTTCGCCTGGGGCTTCGTGGTCGAGCAGATCGTCGGTGGCCTGTACAACGTCGTCCAGCCCTACCTCCCCTACACGGCAGCCCTCACCCTCGCCGGAGGGCAGCTCGCGGGCGGGGTGGCCGCGCTCCCCTTCGCCGCCGCGGTCGCCCTCGTCGCTGGCGTGGCGGTCGCCCTCGCCGTCGCGGCGGCCCGAACGACGATGCGGCGCGACATCGCCTGAGTGGCCGCGACCGAATCCGGCCGAACCGGCGGCTCGACGCTTCGCGACGGCTCGGTCCGCCGCGGCGTCATCCACACCGAGCAGCTCACCAAGGTCTACCCGGGCGCCGACTTCGCCGCCGTCGACCGGCTCGACCTCGACGTCGAGGCGGGCGAGATCTTCGGCCTGCTCGGACCGAACGGAGCGGGCAAGACGACGACGGCGGGAATGCTGACGACGCGGGTCGTGCCGACCTCCGGCCGCGCCTTCGTCGGGGGAATCGACGTCGCTGCCCACCCCGCGCTCGCCAAGCAGCTCTCCGGCATCGTGTCCCAGCAGAACACCCTCGACCGCCAGCTCACCGTCTTCGAGAACCTCTACTTCCACGGTCGGCTGTTCGGCATGGGAGCGAAGGCGTCCAGGCGGACGGCCGACGAGCTCCTCGAGCGCTTCCAGCTCTCGCGCTGGGCGAACGCCTCCGTCTACGCCCTGTCTGGCGGCATGGCCCAGCGCCTGATGGTGGCCCGCGCCATCTTCCACCGGCCGGCGGTCCTCTTCCTCGACGAGCCGACGGCCGGCCTCGATCCCCAGAGCCGCCTCGCGCTGTGGGACCTGCTCGGCGAGCTGAACCGCGAGGGTCAGACGATCCTGCTCACCACCCACTACATGGAGGAAGCAGACCGGCTCTGCGGGCGGGTGGCGATCATGGACCACGGCCGCATCCTCGCCCTCGACACGCCGGCCGCGTTGAAGCAGAGCATCGGCGCCGACACCGTCGTGACCGTGCGATCGACGGGCGATCCCCGGCGGCTCGGCGAGGTCCTCGTCCGCGACCTCGGGGGCGTCAATCGGGTCCGCCACGCCGACGGCCGACTCGAGCTCCACGTGCAGGGGACCGATCGCCTCGTCCCACGGATCGTCAACTCGGCCGAGCGTGCCGGCTTCGACATCGTCGACCTGTCGATCGCCGAACCGAGCCTCGAGACGGTGTTCATCACCCTCACCGGCAAGGAGCTGCGCGAGTGATGACCTCGGCCGCCGTCGAGGCGGCGCCGCGCATCGGGGAGCGGCCGCTGCGCTCGGTCGCCGCGGCGAGCCGCAGCGCGCTCGGCGCGCTGCTCCTACGCGACGTCGTCGTCCTTCGCAAGCACTTCTGGGAGTTCGTCCTGCGCACCTTGATCCAGCCGTTCCTGCTGTGCTTCGTCTTCCTCTACGTGTTCCCGAAGATCGGCCAGGGGGTCGGCGGGCGGACACCCGCCGCCGAGTCGGCATTCGCGACGATCCTCGTGCCCGGGGTCGTCGGCATCTCGGTCATGTTCCAGGGCGTGCAGTCCATCGCCCTCGCAATGGCGCAGGAGTTCGGCTTCACCCGGGAGATCGAGGACCGGGTCCAGGCGCCGTGCCCGATCTGGCTCGTTGCCGTGGCGAAGGTGCTCTCCGGCGCGATCCAGGGGCTGCTCTCGGCGGCCATCGTGCTGCCGATCGCGGCGGTGGTGCACGCGAGAGGCGTGCACGCGCACCTCGAGCTGCACTGGTGGATCATCTGCACCTTCGTTCCGCTCGCCTGCGTCGCCATGTCGGGCCTCGGCCTCGTCCTCGGCACGAGCTTCGAGCCGCGCAACATCGGGCTCATGTTCGGCTTCATCATCCTGCCGATCACCTTCCTCGGCGGGACGTACTACGGCTGGACCCGCCTCGCCCCGGTGACCATCGGGCGCTGGCACTGGCTGCAGACGCTCGTGCTCGTCAACCCGCTCATCTACGTGAACGAGGGCATGCGGGCGGCCTTCACCGGCGCGGCCCACCTGCCCCTCTACGTCCTGTACCCGGTCGTCGCCGGCTTCGGCACCGTCTTCCTGGCACTCGGACTGCGCAACTTCCGCCGGCGCGTCCTGTCGTGAGGCGGGCGGTCGCTCCGGCAGGCCGGGGGTGCTAGTCGGCAGCCGACGACAGGATCTCGTAGAAGGGGTTGAGGATCGCGAGGCGGCCGGCGTGGCGTCCGACGCGCCCGGTCACGACGAGCCGGCTGCCGGGCTGGATGCCGGGTACCCGCCGACGGCCGAGGAAGATCACGTCGAGGGCGTCGCCGGCGGCGTCCACGAGGGTGACCTCGAGGCTCGGGCTGCCGGCCCAAGGCTGGACGCGCACCGAGCGCACGCGTCCCGCGACCGTGACCTGCTGGCGGTAACGGCACTGGGCGATCGGGACCGCGCCAGCGGGGGTGGCGGACGTGCCCGTCTCGCCCTGCTCACGCCGCTGCGGGACGCGCCGGAGGCGATCGGCGAGCGAACCGGACAGGTGGAAGGGGACGATCGTCGCGTTCACGTGGGCGACCTGGCTCACGACCTGCGCGATGCGGTCAGCGGTGTGGTCGTGGAGGAGTCGCTCCCACCACCGCGCGTACGCGCGCCGGGGCAGGAGGACGCTCACCTCCGTCTGGCCGTCAGCGGCCGTCTCGGCGACGAGCTCGAGCGCGGCGCGCGCCAGTCGGCGGTCGGGCGTGTCGACGACCTCGAGGCTCGGCCTCGTCAGGCCGAGGAGCGCCCACTCCCGCTGGAGCGCCTCGGCGTGCTGGGCGTCGATGAGGAAGTGCACCGCGCGTACCTCGTCGGGGTTGAGCGTCCGGGCGTACTGAATCGCCCGCGAGGTCGCCATGTCGAGCTCGTCGACGAAGACGAAGACGGCGTGGCGGCGCAGCGCCGGCGCCTCCGCGGCCGCCGCCGCGCCGCTGCGGAGCACGTCTCGCTCCCGCTCGTACTGGCGGTTGAGGCGCACGAAGGTCACGACGAGCACGGGGATCAAGACGACGACCACCCAGGCACCCTCGGTGAACTTCGTGACGACGAAGATCGCGTCGACGATCGACGCGAGGATCCCGGCGGTCGCGGTCACGACGAGGCGGCGCCGCCACCCGGGCTCGCGGTGGGTCAGCTGGTGCTTCGCCATCCCGAGCCCCGACATGGCGAACCCCGTGAAGACCCCGATCGCGTAGAGGGCGATGAGCGAGTCGACACGCGAGTCGGTGGCGACGAGGAGCGCCACCGAGGCGAGGGTGAGGACGATGATCCCGTTCGAGAAGACGAGCCGGTGACCGCGCCGCGTGAGCTGGCGCGGCAGGAACCCGTCCTGGGCGGCGAAGCTGGCGAGGAACGGGAACCCGGTGAAGCTCGTATTGGCCGCGAGGGCGAGGATCGCCATCGTCGACACCTGCATCGCGTAGTACGCGACGCGCCCGAGCGGCGAGGTGCCGTAGACGTACTTCGCCACCTGGGAGATCACCGTCGGCGTCCCGTGCACGAAGGGCACGGGGTGCACGATGGCCGAGAGCACCGACAGCCCGAGGAACATCGAGCCGAGGATCGTCGCCATCATGACGAGGGTCTTGCGCGCGTTCGTCGACTGCGGGTCGCGAAAGACGCTGACGCCGTTCGAGATCGCCTCCGTCCCCGTGAGCGCCGAGCCGCCGCTCGCGAAAGCGCGCAGGACGATGAAGAGCGAGGCGCCCGCCAGCAGACCGCTGCTCCCGGTTCCGATCGGAACGGAGCCGGCGACGTGCTGGATCGGGTGGGCGTGCAGCCGCCCGCTGAGCGCCCGCACCGTGCCGACGACGACGAGCAGCGCCATGTTGGCGATGAAGAAGAACGTCGGGACCGCGAAGGAGCGGCCGGCCTCCCGGACGCCGCGCAGGTTCCCGTAGGCGATGAGCAGGACCACGCCCACCGCGGTCGGCGTGATGTAGTGGTCGAGTGCCGGGGCGGCCGAGGCGAGGGCGTCCACGCCGGCGGCGACCGAGACCGCGACCGTGAGCACGTAGTCGACGAGGAGCGCCGCGCTCGCCACCTGGGCGACCGTGAGGCCGAAGTTCTCCCGCGCGACGATGTAGGCGCCGCCGGCCTTCGGGTAGGCACGGACCACCTCTCGGTACGACATCGTGACAGCCGCCAGGACGACGAGGATCGCGACCGTCAGCGGCACCACCAGCGAGTACGCAGCGAGCCCGATCGCGGGCACGAGGATGGTGAGGATCTGCTCCGTCGCGTACGCCGACGAGGACAGGACGTCCGAGGACAGGACGGCGAGGGCGACGGGGTTCGACAGGCGCTCCGTCGCCAGCTGCTCGCGCACGAGGGGCGGCCCGAGCAGCCACCGCTTCAGGCGGTAGGCACGGGTCTCGGGGAGCCTCGCCGTGAGCCCACCCGGCCCGGCGTGCTCGGCCGCGGCCGACCACGGCGCCCCCTCGGTGTGATCGAACCGAATAGCCACGAAGGACCTCGCGAGGCACGGTCACCGTGCCGAGATGGCCCCGGCCTGGCCAGCCGGGGTGCCGCCGCTTCGGCAGCCCAGTGTATTGACCTCGGTGCCTCGACCAGGGAAGGATCCTCGCGCTGCCGGCTGCCAGCCGATGGGCTCTCGGAGGCGACCATCAGTACTCGCCGCGGCGAGCTGGCTGCTCGTCTCGTGGAGCCCGGTACGGGGAGCCCTCGCGCCATCGGTATCGGCCGCGCCCGTTTCGTCGTCCAACGATGGGACCTGCAAGGAACCCCGGGGGGGCTCCGTTGAGCGACGACCTGGCCCGGGTCCGGGAGGGCGACGACGTCGTGGTAACCGACCGAGGCAGAGCCGTCGCTCGGATCGTCGCGATCAAGGGGAATTCCAGGCAGGTCGCCGCAGTCCTGCTCGTCGGTCGAGAACCCGAGAGAGGGCGCGAGCGATCTGGTCGGTGAGCAGCCCCGTCGATCGTCTACTCCGACACCTCGGCCATCGTGCCCATCATCGTCGAGGAGCCCTCCAGCACGATCGGTTGTCGGCTCTGGGACGAGGCCGACCGGGTCGTGTCGTCGCGCCTCTCTACGCAGGACGGAGAGCAGCCCTGGCGCTGGCCCGCCGGCTCGGCCGCATCGGCGCGTCAGGGCTGAGGGAGGCCGCCCGCGACTTCGAGAGCCTCCACGACTCGCTCGACCTGGTCGAGGTGCCCAGGGGACTGGTTCGAGAGGCCGGAGGCTTGGTCGAGCAGCTCGGCCTCCGCGCCTCTCGCGCCGTGCACCTGGCCTCGGCAGGTCCGGTCGCCGACGCCGAGACCGTCCTGGCGACGGGAGACCGAGGCCTCCTCGCTGCTTCTCGAGCGGTGGGACTCGCTACGGCCGAGCTGGTCGGGTGGGCACGGTCTGTGGATCGGGCCTCGAGCTGCGGCTGGTGCGCGCTGGAACCCTCCCCAGGCCAGCACTCGCGGTGTGCTACACTGTCGCACATGGAGATCGGCGTGCGCGACCTGCGAAATCGGACCGGCCAGGTTATCGACGCCGTCCGGGCAGGAGAGCGCGTGGTGCTCACCGTCCATGGCGAGGCGGTCGCCGACATCGTTCCTCATGCTCAGCGATGCAGGTGGGTCCCGGGTGATCTCCTGCGTCGAGAGCTGGCGGCGTGCGCGGCCGACCCGGGACTGCGTGAGGACCTCGAGGCGCTCGCCGGGCAGACCTTGGACGAGCTTTGAGCGATCCGGCTGGGCTGCTCGACACCTCGGTCTTCATCGCCCGTGAGGCTGATCGGCCACTGGGAGGCTTACCAGACCGGGTGACGGTTTCGGTCGTGACCATCGGCGAGCTCGAACTGGGCGTGCTCAGTGCCGCGGACAGCGCGCTGCGAGCGCGCCGGGCAGGCACGTTGGCGTTGGCCCGCAGGATCGATCCCGTCCCGATAGGCGAGACGGTCATGAGCGCTTGGGCGCGTCTGGTGGTCGATTGCCGAAGCGCTGGCATACAGCGCACAGTGAAACTCACCGATTCCATGATCGCTGCCACCGCCATCGACCTCGGGTTGCCGCTGGTGACCCAGGACGACGACTACGACCAGATGGCGAGGGCCCATCCGCTGCTCCAGGTTCGCAAGGTGTGACGCGGCCATCACTCGCGATGCCCGTGACCGTTGCGACCCGACCTGGGGGCGGCGACGCGACGACCTCTTCTCCCCGGTCGGTGGGTACCGGCTCCTCCCGCTCTTGTGGGGCTAGGTGGAATCGAACCACCGACCTCAGCATTATCAGTGCTGCGCTCTAACCGACTGAGCTATAGCCCCGGATCGTTTTCACGCTACACCACGGCTTCCCCGGCCTCTCAGCTCGTCTCTGCGCCCATGACCTCGGCGCTCGTGAGGAGCGCGACGGCGGCCACGTGCTGGCCGTCGTCGAGGTGCATGACGCGCACGCCAGTCGCATCGCGCCCCTGGGCGGCGATCTCGCGAACCGCCGTGCGGATGACGACGCCCGCTGACGAAACGACGAGGAGCTCGTCCTCGAGGCTCGCCATGAGGCCAGCCACCACGTAGCCGCGGCGCTGGGTGAGGCGGATCCCTCGGACTCCCTGACCGCCCCGTCCCTGGAGGTTGAAGTGATCGAGCTTCGTCCGCTTGCCGTAGCCGGCGTCGGTCACGAGGAGGAGGTCGACGCCCTCGCGTGCGACGTCGCTCGACACGACCTCGTCGCCAGCGCGAAGCCGCATCCCGCGCACGCCGGTCGCGCCGCGTCCCATCGGGCGCACCTCCTCCTCCCGGAAGCGGATCGTCATCCCGTGCCGAGTGATCATGAAGATCTCGTCGTGCCCGCTCGTCGGCAGCACGCGGACGAGCTCGTCGCCCTCGTGGAGGTTGATCGCGATGAATCCTTCGCGCCGGGACTTGTCGTACTCGCTGAACGGCGTCTTCTTCACCTGACCCGATCTCGTCACGAAGAGCAAGAAGTGGTCGGGGTCGAACTCTCTCGTCGCAACCAACGCCTGGATCCGCTCGCCGGGATCCAGGGAGACGAGGTTCACGACTGGCGTGCCTCGGGCGGTGCGGTCCTTCAGGGGTACCTCGTGGACGCGCAGCCGGTAGACCTTGCCCCGGTTCGAGAACAGCAGCAGGTGAGCGAGCGCGCTCGTGTGGACGACGTCGGAGACGAGGTCCTCCTCCTTGAGGCGGGCCCCCTGGACGCCTCGACCGCCGCGTGACTGGGTTCGGAAGGCATCCGCCGGCACCGCCTTGATGTAGCCCGCCCGCGTCAACGTCACGACGACCTCGGCGTCCTCGATGAGGTCCTCGGCGGCGAGCTCCCCGGGGTCGTTCACGATCCGGGTGCGTCGTTCCTCGGCGAAGCGCTCCCGGATGGCGCCGAGCTCCTCGGAGATGACCTCGCGGAGCCGCTGTGGGCTCGCGAGGATGGCCTCGAGCTCCGCGATCGTCGCCCGCAGCGAGGCCATCTCCTCCTCGAGCTCAGAGCGCCCGAGGCGCGTCAGGCGGCCCAGGGTCATGTCGAGGATGTGGTTCGCCTGGTCCTCGCTGAAGGAGAACGGTTCGCCCATGAGCGCGGCGCGCGCCGCCGGCCGGTCCGCGGAGGCGCGGATCGCGGCGATGACGGCGTCGAGCATGTCGATGGCACGCAGCAGACCCTCGACGATGTGCGCGCGGGCCTCGGCCTTCCGGAGCCGGAAGCGAGAGCGGCGGGTGACGACGTCGACCTGGTGGGCGACGTAGGCGCTCAGCGCCTGGGCGAGGTTGACGAGGCGGGGGACGCCGTCGACGAGCGCGAGCATGTGCACGCCGAAGCTCGTCTGCAGCTGCGTGTGCCGGAAGAGGTTGTTCAGCACGACGTTGGCGTTGGCATCCCGCTTCAACGTGACGACGAGGCGCGGCTTCCCCCCTGCCGAGAGGTTGTGCACGGCCGAGATGCCGGCGAGGTCACCGGCCTCGATGGCCTCGGCGATCTGCTTCTCGATGACCTCGACCGAGGTCTGGTAGGGGATCTCGGTGACGACGATCTGGGTGGCGCCCTTGGACTCGGTGATCTCGGCGAGCGCGCGCAGCTTCACCGACCCGCGCCCGGTCCGGTACGCGTCGAGGATGCCGGCACGGCCCAGGATGAGGCCGCCGGTCGGGAAGTCCGGACCCTTCACGAACCGCATGAGATCCTCAGCGCCCGCGTCGGGGTGCGCGAGGAGGTAGCGGGTGGCGTCGATCACCTCAGCGAGGTTGTGGGGCGGGATGTTCGTCGCCATCCCGACCGCGATGCCCTGCGAGCCGTTGACGAGCAGGTTCGGGAAGCGGGCCGGCAGCACGGTCGGCTCCTCGTCCGAGCCGTCGTAGTTCGGGACACGGTCGACGGTGTCCTCGTCGATCCCCTCGAGCAGGCTGAGCGCGAGCGGGGCGAGGCGGCACTCCGTGTAGCGCATCGCCGCCGGGCCGCCGTCCGGCCCGGGAGCCCCGAAGTCCCCGTGGCCGTCCACGAGCGGGTGGCGCAGGCTGAAGTCCTGCACCATGCGGGCGAGCGCGTCGTACAGCGCCTGGTCCCCGTGGGGATGGAACCGGCCCATGACGTCGCCCACGACCTTCGCGCACTTCACGTGCGGCCGGTCGGGACGAAGGCCCGTGTCCCACATCCCGTAGAGGAGGCGCCGGTGCACGGGCTTCAGGCCGTCCCGCACGTCCGGCAGCGCCCGCGACACGATGACGGACATGGAGTACTCGAGGAACGAGCGCTCCATCTCCTCTTGGATCTCGATCGGCTCGATCCCGCCTCCGGCCGGTGCAGCCGGCGGCGCCTGCGGCCCTCCTGGCATCGCTCGCGCTGCCTTTCTTCGCCTGTCCCCGTTGCAGCCTGCGCCGGTCTCAGATATCGAGGAAGCGCACGTCCTTCGCGTTCGTCTGGATGAACCGGCGGCGGACCTCGACGTCGTCGCCCATGAGCACCGAGCAGACCTCGTCGGCGATGCTCGCCTGCTCCATCGAGATCTGCAGCAGCGACCGCTTCGCAGGATCGATCGTCGTGTCGCGAAGCTCGGCGAAATCCATCTCGCCGAGACCCTTCAGGCGCTGGAACTCCTGCTTGTGACCGGGGTGCTCCGCGAGGAAGCGCTCCTTCGCGGCGTCATCTTTCAGGTAGACCTTGGAGTTGCCGACGAGCGTCGAGTACAGCGGTGGCTGCGCGACGTAGACGTGACCGGCCTCGATGAGCGGCTTCATCTGTCGGAGGAAGAACGTGAGGAGCAGGGTGCGGATGTGCGACCCGTCGACGTCGGCGTCGGCCAGGATGATCACCTTGTGGTAGCGGATCTTGGCGAGGTCGAAGTCGTCCGCGACCCCGGCGCCGATCGCCATGATGAGCGCCTGGATCTCCGCGTTCTTGAGCATCCGGTCGACACGGGACTTCTCGACGTTCAGGATCTTGCCCCGGATCGGCAGGATCGCCTGCGTACGCGGGTCCCGGGCGTTCTTCGCCGATCCCGCGGCCGAGTTGCCCTCGACGATGAACAGCTCGGACTCGCGCGCGTTGCGCGAGGAGCAGTCGACGAGCTTGCCCGGCAGGCCGGCGCCGTCGAGTGCCGACTTGCGGCGCGTGAGCTCGCGGGCCTGGCGGGCCGCGACCCGGGCGCGCTGGGCCAGGAGCGCCTTCTGCACGATCTGCCCGGCCTCGCGCGGGTTCTCCTCGAGCCACTCGGCGAGCTTCTCGTTCGTCGTGCGCTCGACGAGCGAGCGGATCGAGACGTTGCCGAGCTTCGCCTTCGTCTGGCCCTCGAACTGCGGCTCACGCAGGCGCACCGAGATGATCCCGGTCAGACCCTCGCGGATGTCCTCGCCGAGCAGGTTGGGATCCGACTCCTTGAGCAGGTTGCGGCTCCTCGCGTAGCGGTTGACGACGTTCGTGAGGGCCTTCTTGAATCCCTCCTCGTGCATCCCGCCCTCGAGCGTCGCGATTCCGTTGGCGAACGAGTGGATCGCCTCGTAGTAGCCGGTGTTCCACTGGAGCGCGACCTCGACCTCCTGGTCCGCCTCGCTCTGCGCGAAGTAGGCCACCTTCTTGAAGAGCGCCTCCTTCGGCTCGTTGACGTGACGGACGAAGTCCTCGATCCCGCCCGTGTAGCGGAAGACCTCGCGCTGGGCGTGACCCGGCCGCTCGTCGGTGAAGCGGATCTCGAGGCCCCGCTGGAGGAACGCCATCATCTGCAGGCGCTCGAGGATGGTCTGGGCTCGGAACTCGACCTCCTCGAAGATCGTCGGGTCGGGCCAGAAGGTCACCGTCGTGCCGGTGCGACCCCTCGGCGCCGGGCCCACGACCTCGAGCGGACCGGTTGGCTTGCCGCCGTCCTCGAAGGTCATCCGGTGGCGCCAGCCGTTGCGATCGATCTCGAGCTCGAGACGGCGCGACAGCGCGTTCACGACCGACACGCCGACGCCGTGCAGGCCGCCGGAGACCTTGTAGCCGGACCCGCCGAACTTCCCCCCAGCGTGCAGCACGGTGAGCACGATCTCGGCGGCGCTTCGCGTCGGATCGTCGGGGTGGGGATCGACCGGGATGCCCCGGCCGTCGTCCGCCACGCGACAGCCGCCGTCGGCGAGCAGCGTCACGTCGATGCGCGTGCAGTAGCCCTGCATCGCCTCGTCGACCGAGTTGTCCACGACCTCCCAGACGAGGTGGTGCAGCCCGCTCGACGACGTCGAGCCGATGAACATGCCCGGGCGCAGGCGGACCGGCTCGAGGCCCTTGAGGACCGTGATGTCGCTCGACTCGTAGGAGGAGGCCTCGCCCTCCACGGCGTGCTGAGTGTCTAGGGCCAACGGGCGCGTCTCCTCGGCTACAACGGCTCTGCGTGCCGGCGGGCCGCCCGCCCCGGCGTCGGCGGCTCGACGGGATCGACCTCGTCAGTCTAGGCCCGGTCGGGCCGCGACATGGACGTTCAGGTGCTGGACGACCTCGGTGCCGAGCCGTTCGTTGAGGGCCGCGCAGATGCCGGGGCCGAGGAACGCGAGCTGCGTCGCCCAGCTCGGGTGGTCCACGCTCACGGTGAGCTCGTCGCCGCGCAGCCGTCGAGGCGTGGCGTGGGCGGCGACCTGCGGCCCGACCACCTCGTACCAGCAGGACGCGATCTCCGCGAGGCGCTCGGCCCCGTCGAGGCCGGCGCCCGCGAGGTAGGCGCGCAGCGCGTCTCGGAGCGCCGTCGGTCCCGTGCTCGCCCCGCTCCTCGCGACCCCGGGGAACGCCCAGCCCGCGCCGGCGCTCACGTCCGGATCCTACCGTCGACGAGCCTCACCACGAGGGAGGGATCCGCCCCGGTCGGCAGCGGTCCCGCGGTCGTGAGGATCGCCTGGCCTGGGGGTAGCGCGGTGACGAGCGCGCGTGCGGTTCGGTCGTCGAGCTCGGAGAAGGCATCGTCGAGGAGCAGGACCGGCGCACTGCCGCGCGCCGCGGTCACGAGGTCGTGCGCCGCGAGGCGCAGCGCGAGCGTGAGGGCGCGCTGGCGGCCCTGTGACAGGCGGGTCCGCGCATCGAGGCCGCCGACACGCACCACGAGCTCGTCGCGGTGCGGGCCGAGGGTCGACACGCCGCGCCGCAGGTCCTCCGCACGTGCCCGGACGAGCGCGTCGGCCAGGCATCCCTCGTACGAGCGCTCGTAGGACAGCTCGAGCACCCCGAGGTCTGCGCCGGCGAGGCGGTCGAGCGCGGCCCCGACAGCCGGCTCGAGCGTCTTCGCGACCCGCTCGCGCTCGGCGGTGAGCGCCTCGCCGAGCTGCGCGAGCTGCGCATCCCAGACGTCGAGGCTCGCGAGCACCGCCGTCGAGGCCCGCCCGCCGGCCTGCTTCAGGAGATTGGCGCGCTGGCGCAGGGCCCGCTCGACGCGACGCCGCAGGTAGCCGAGCCGGCCGTCGCTCGCCTCGAGGAGGTCGTCGAGGAAGTCCCGGCGCCGCTCGGGTGGGCCCTTCACGAGCGCGAGGTCGTCGGGCGCGAACACCGTGACCTGGAACGCCGCAGCGAGATCGGCGCCGCGCACGACCCGCTGGCGATTCAGGAACGCCTGGTCATGACGGCCGGGGACGATCTCCACCTCGATGAGGGCTCGGCGTGGCGGAGGCGGCGCCTCGAGGCGCACGAAGGCTCGAGCCGCGCCGCTTCGCACGAGCGCGTCGCGCGGGCTCGATCGGAACGACCGGAGCGTCGACGCGTACGCGATCGCCTCGAGCAGGCTCGTCTTGCCGGCGCCGTTCTCACCGGCGACGACCGTGAGGCCGGCCCGAGCGGGGTGCAGCTTGGCCGCCTCCAGGTTCCGGAAGTCGGTGACCGCGACCCAGGAGATCTCGCTCAGGAAACCCTCACCGGCATGAGCAGGTAGCGGTAGTCGTCCTGCGAGCCGGCCCGCAGCGTGGCCGGCTTCGTGGCATCGATCACCTCGAGGAGGAGCTCGTCGCCTGGGACCGCCTCGACCCCGTCGAGGAGGTAGCCCGGGTTGAAGGCCACGGTGAGCTCCTCGCCGCGATACGCGCCGGCGACCCGCTCGCTGGCGCGCCCGCTCTCGGCCGTGAGGACGGTGAGCTCGACCCCGTCATCCGAGAACGTGAGCCGTACCGGGGTGCTCGCCTCCCGCGCGTCGCGCACCATCAGGCGCACCCGCCGCAGCGCCGCGCCGAACGCCTCCCGCTCCACCGTGAGCACGTTCGGGTACGAAGGCGGCAGCAGCCGTTCGTAGTCGGGGAACGGACCTTTGAGGAGGCGCGTCGTCAGCCGCACGTCCCCCACCTCGAAGACCGCGTCGAGGTCGCTGTAGCGCAGGACCACCGTCCCCTCGCCGTCCGGCTCGCCGGCGACGAGGCGCTGGATCTCCCCGAGCGCGCGCGCCGGCACCAGCACCTCCGAGCCAGCGCCGAGGGCACTCAACCCGACGAGGTCCCGGAACGCGAGCCGGTACGAGTCGGTCGCCACGAGGCGCAGCCCGCTCTCGGTCGCCACCATCAGCACCCCCGTGAGCTGCGGCGCGCGCGTGTCGTCGGTCAGCGCGGCACGCACCACCTGGCGCAAGCCCTCGGCGAAGCGAGCCGCGGGGAGGACGATCCCCTCCCCGCCGACGGAGCTGAGGCGCGTGATCTCCGCTCCGAGCGGGGAGCGCACCACGAACTCGGCTCGACCAGCCGCGAGACGGACCTCGTCCTCGCTCCCGACCACGCTCACCGCGCCCGGCTCGAGCGCTCGCACGATGTCGACGGCGAGGCGCGCCGGCACGAGGGCGCTGCCATCCGCCTCACCCGCGACCTCGGTCCTGACCTCGATGACGAGGTCGGGATCCGAGCCAGTCGCCTCGAGACGGTTGCCGCGGAGCGTGAGCTGGATGCTGGGCGTCCCGGCGATGCCGGCGGACCTCGGTGCGGCTGCCCGGCTCGCGGTGCTCAGCACCTCGAGAAGGCCGTCGCGTTCGGCGCGGAACTTCACCGGTCGTGCACTCCCTTCCTCGTCGGGTGTGATGCAGGTTCGCGGTAGCAGTAGGTGCTGGGGATTGTGGACGGAGCGGTATCCTCGCAGGTCGACGCGGCGGTCTCGACGCGCGCGTCGTCCCCGGCGCGCCCACAGACGCGCGTGGTGCCGCGAGGCTGCCTGTGGACGCGTCGGCGGAGGTCCACAGGAGCGCGTGCGCTGTCCACAGGAATCCCCGTTCGCCTTCCCCCGCGTGGCTCATTCGCCATTGCGGATGCGGACGATGAGGTCCGTCACCTGCTCGTAGACCTGCCGGCGCTCCTTCATCAGGCGGGCGATCTTCTCGACGGCGTGGATGACCGTCGTGTGGTCGCGCCCGCCGAACTCGCGGGCGATGGCGGGGTAGGAGAAGTCGGTGAGCTCCCGGAAGACGTACATGCCGATCTGGCGGGCGATGACGAGGGGACGTCGTCGGCTGGCGCTGCGCAGCTCGTCCACGCTGAAGCCGAAGTGCTCGGAGGTTGCCGTCAGGATGTGCTGCGCGGTGATCCGGCGGGGCTGGGGCCGAGCGACGAGGTCGGAGAGCACGGTCTCGGCGAGCTCGAGCGTGAGCGGCTGGCGGGTGAGGCTCGCGTAGGCGGTGACGCGGATGAGGGCGCCTTCGAGCTCGCGGATGTTGTCCTTGATGTTGCCGGCGATGAACTCGAGCACGTCGTCGGGCACGACGGCGCGCTCGTGAGCGGCCTTGGTGCGCAGGATCGCGATGCGCGTCTCGAGCTCCGGTGGCTGGATGTCGGCGATCAGCCCGGACAGGAAGCGGCTCCGCAGCCGGCTCTCCAGCGTGGCGATCGATCCTGGAGGGCGGTCGGAGGTGAGCACGAGCTGCTTCGAGGCCTCGTGCAGCGAGTTGAAGGTGTGGAAGAACTCCTCCTGGAGCGACTCCTTGCCCTCGAGGAACTGGATGTCGTCGATGAGCAGCACGTCGCAGTCCCGGTAGCGGCGCTTGAAGGCCCCCGTCGTGTTGTTCCGGATCGCCTCGACGAACTCGTTCATGAAGGTCTCCGTCGAGACGTAGCGGACGTGCAGGCGGGGGAAGTTGTCGATGACGTAGCTGCGGATCGCCTGGAGCAGGTGCGTCTTGCCGAGACCCGCGGCACCGATCAGGAAGAGGGGGTTGTAGGCACGCGCCGGCGCCTCCGCGACCGAGAGGGATGCCGCGTGCGCGAAGCGGTTCGAGGGGCCGATCACGAAGCTCTCGAACGTGTAGCGTCCCGGCGACGGCCGGTCCGTCGCCTCCGGCTCCGGGAGCGCGGCTTCGAGGGCGCCGGCTTGTCGCGCGAGCTCCGGCTCCGGCTGGCGCTCGACGTCGTCGGCGGTGACGACGTCGAAGCGGATCGGGATCGCGGTCCCTGCGGCATCGAGCACGGCGTCTCGCAGGAGTCCCGCGAAGCGGCTCTCGAGGCGCTCGCGCACGAGGTGGTTCGGCACGGCGAGGCGCAGCTCCCCGTTCACGAGGCCGAGTGGCTCGACGCCGACGAACCAGGTGCGCCACACCGCCTCGGAGACCTGGGACTGGATCGCGCCGGCGCAGTCGTCCCATAGCTGCTGAGCGTCGGTCACAGCACTGCGCCCTCCGTCAAAGTTCTCCACAGGAGGGTCCACATCTGTGGACTATGGGAACGATCCGCGGAGGTCAGCATCCTACAGCCCGCTACGGTGCTGTGCCGAGGTCCCGAGACCACGGGCGGAGCGCGCTAGGATGCGCCGTCTTCGCAAAGGGGCAGCATGAAGCGGACCTACCAGCCGAACACGAGGAAGCGCGCGAAGCGACACGGGTTCCGGCACCGGATGGCGACGCACGCCGGGCGGGCGATCCTGAAGGCCCGTCGGCGCCGCGGACGGGCGCGACTGTCTGCTTGAGTCCCCGCCCGGCAGCGGTCCGGGGGCACCGGGCCTTCCGTGCGCTCGCCCGCTCCCGCCGACGAGCTGCGAGCGGCCCGATCACGGTACACTTCGAACCGACCGGAGGCGCCGGCGGCGAGGTGCGCGTCGCGTTCGCGGTCGGCAGGAAGGTCGGTGGGGCCGTCGCCCGGAACCGCTGGCGGCGGCGCCTGCGCGCCATCGTCGCCGGGTGCTCGGCGGAGCTCCCCCCGGGTGACTACCTCATCGGCCTCGGGCCAGACGTCGCCTCGCTGAGCTTCGAGGAGCTGAGGGAGCAGGTGATCGACACGATGCGGAGAGCGAGCGGGAGGAGCGGACGGTGAGCGAGCCGCGACGGTGGCTGCGTGTCGCGCTCGTCGCGCTCGTACGCGCCTACCAGGTGGCCCGTGCCGGGCACCCGTCGCACTGTCGCTACGTCCCGTCGTGCTCCCAGTACGCGCTCGAGGCGCTCGAGGCGCACGGGGCGCTGCGCGGGTCCTCGCTCGCGCTCCGGCGCCTCCTGCGCTGCCACCCGCTCGGTGGACGGGGCTTCGACCCCGTGCCGGGCTAGGGCTAGGGGGACCTCGTGCTGCTCGCCTCGACGATCGGCCAGATCGCCCACCCGTTCTTCGTCGCCTTCGCCTGGCTGATCGCCGAGTTCTACGCCCTCATCCCGAACTACGCGGTCGCGATCGCGCTCCTCACGATCGCCGTCATGGTCGTCGTCTTCCCGATCAACCGCCGCGCGACGCGCTCGATGATGAAGATGCAGCTCCTCGCGCCGGAGATCCGCAAGCTGCAGGCGAAGTACAAGGCCCAGCCGGGAGCGACGGTCCAGGAGCGACAGGAGGCCCGTCAGCGCCTCAACGAGGAGCTCATGGCCCTCTACCGGGAGAACAACGTCAGCCCGACCGGGGGCTGCCTGCCGATGCTGCTGCAGTTCCCGATCTTCTGGATCCTGTACATGACGATCCGGGGCCTCACGCACGAGGGCGTGGGCAACAGGGTCCTCGCCCCCCTCTACATCGACAGGGGCACCCGCCTCTACCGCGACATCATCCAGCAGAACCTGCACACCGCCCACCCGCAGCTCAACGCCTTCGGCATCAACCTCGCCGACTCGGTGCGGACCTCGTGGCTGACCTGGGGCCAGAAGGTCCCCTTCATCATCCTCATCCTGCTCGCGATCGGGCTGCAGTACGTGCAGATGAAGCAGCTGAACGGCCGGAACCCGGCGGCGGCCCAGGCGAACCCGCAGATGCAGCAGATGCAGAAGATCTTCCCGGTGATCTTCGCGATCATCTACATCTCGATCCCCGCTGGGGTCAACGTGTACTTCATCGTCTCGAGCCTCTTCCGCATCGCCCAGCAGGAGTACATGTACCGGCGCGACCCGCACATCCGCGAGTCGCTCGCGCGGCTGCACGCGCGCGCCAGAGCCGACGGCAAGGTCGTGGACGCGAAGGTGCGGGTGCCGGCGGCATCGCGGGCGAAGGGCCTGTTCGGACGGGTGTTCGCGACGCCGGCGCTCGAGCCCGGCGAGAACGGGGGTGGACGGCCGCCGGCTCGGACCGCCGAGGCGCCGAAGAAGGGCGCCATCGCGCGCACGACCCCGGCAGGCGAGGGTCGGAGTCACCAGCGGCGCCCGCACCCGAGGGCCCAGGGGAAACGCCCCCGCAAGCCGAGGTAGGCGATGGAGTGGGTGGAGACGACCGGTTCGACGGTCGCCGCGGCGCTCGAGGCTGCGCTCGACGTGCTCGGGGTCGACGAGCACGATGCGGAGGTGGTCATCCTCGAGGAGCCGCGCACCGGGCTGTTCGGGCTGCGGCGTGGGGAGGCTCGTGTACGCGCCCGCGTGCGACCTTCCGCGCCACGGCCGAAGCGCCCCCAGCGCGGTCGGAGCGCGCGTGACCAGGGAGAGAGCCGCAGCCGGTCGGCTGGCGCCGGGACGCGCCGGCCGAGCGAGCGGGGCGTGCCGCCGCCCGGGCAGGGGGGATCCGCGAGCGGGGCGGCGGCGGGTGGTGCGGACCAGGCCCGACGAGCGCCGCGTCGGCGCGGCGGGCGTCGCGGCGGGGCTGCCGCGAGGGCACGTGTCGAAGCGAGGGGCGAGGAGGGGCAGATGACCGTCGAGCAGGAGGCGGAGCTCGTTGGCGCGTTCGTGCGGGGGGTCGTCGAGCGCTTCGGGTTCGACGCCACCACCTCCGTGCGCGTGGAGGACGACGCCGTCGCCGTGGAGGTGGACGGCGACGACCTCGGGCTGCTCATCGGCCCACGTGGCGCGACCCTCGACGCGCTGCAGGAGCTGGCTCGGACCGTCCTCCAGCGGCGTGGCGGCGAGCAGCGAGCGGCGAGGGTATCCGTCGACGTCGCAGGTTTCCGGGCGCGTCGAGCTGCGGCGCTCGCCGCCTTCGCCCGACGGGCGGCCGCCGAGGTCCTCGAGACGGGCGAGACGCAGGCGCTCGAGCCGATGTCGGCCGCGGACCGGAAGATCGTCCACGACGCCGTCAACCCGATCGAAGGGGTCGAGACCGCCTCCGAAGGCGTCGAGCCGGGCCGCTACGTCGTGATCCGACCCGCCGCGAGGCGAGCGGCCGGCGCCGGCGCGCCCTCGAGCTGACCGAGCCGCCGTGCCGGGTGCGGTGTCGCCGTGGCCGCGGTCCCCGACGCCATCGGGGTGAGCGAGGCGCTCCTCGACGTCCTCGCCGAGGCGCAGGCGCTCGGTGCCATCGGGCCGGCCTCTCTCGCCGACCACGTGGCGCATGCCGCCGCCTTCGCCGACCTCCTCGCCCGGGAGCCGTCGCGGCGGGTTCTCGACCTCGGCAGCGGCGGCGGCCTCCCCGGGCTCGTCGTCGCCGAGCTCCTCCCCGAGCGCGAGGTCGTGCTCCTCGAGGGCAGGAAGGGGCGGGCCGCCTTCCTCGCGCAGTCCATCCGCCGCCTCGAACTGGGCGAGCGAGTGCGCGTGCTTCCCGGGCGCGCCGAGGAGCTGGGGCACGACCGCCGCCTGCGGGCGAACTTCGAGGCCGTCGTGGCGCGAGGGTTCGGCGGGCCCGGCACCACGGCGGAGTGCGCGGCCGGGTTCCTCGCACCAGGCGGTCGTCTCGTCGTGTCCGAGCCACCGGGTGGGAGCGCCCGCTGGGAGGCTGCCGGCTGCAGCCGGCTCGGCCTTGCGCTCGAGGCAATCCACGAGGCGCCGTTCGCGTTCGCCGTCCTCCGGCAGGTGCGCGCCTGTCCTGGCGCCTTCCCTCGGCGCGTCGGCATCCCGGCGAAGCGGCCGCTGTTCTGACGGGAACGCACCGTCGAGGGGCCCCGTGGCGGAGGCGCCGAGGTGCGGTTCAGCCCGTGGTCCGATCAGCTCGGCGCGACGTGGCCGCGGGGACGGCGCGGCCCGGAACGACTCGAAGACTGGTCCGTGGGCCGTGCCCGCCGGCGACGCCGCACCGTCCGGTCGCCTCGTCGCCCGAGGTTCGCCGGCGGGCGCGTCCACAGGACGCGCCAGCGCCCGCGGTGCGGATCGGCGCGAGCCGCAGCATCAGGTGGTCACGGTGCGGACACGCGTCGCCGCGAGCGGCACCGGTGGAATCGCGAGCAGGACCGGGATCGAGCACCGACGCGGCGTCGCCTCGGTGCGCGCGGCGACCTGGCCGGCGTGATTCGTCGAGCGCCGGCCAGGTGCCTCCCGCTTCTAGCCGTGCCGTCGCACCAGGCCCGGTGGTCGCGGACGAGGGGCTCGTCCGACCAGCCGAAGCGGTCGGCCTCGGTAGCGGACGCTTCGCCTGGCCGTGGCCGGGCGGCGCCGGAGCGGCGGGCTCGCGAGGCGAGCGCGGGACGCCGCGCTCGGCGTCCGTCGGACCGGCCCGTCACGGGCGCGTGCGTCGGGGACCAGCAGGGCGACTCGTGTCGTGCGAGGATCTGCCTCGTGGGGCGACCTCGCGCTGGATCGGCCCAGTCTCGCGGCACGAGACCAGCTGTCGAGGCTCGGCGGAACGACTACCAGGCGACGGAGCGGCTCGAGATCCGAGGAGGTCGGGGCTCCTCCTCCGAGCGCCCTCGCCGCTCCCCTCCTGGCGCCGCTCGGGCGTCGGTCGCGGTGGCACCTGCTGCCTCCTCGACGCGGGGCACAGCCGGTGCTCGGGCGCGAGGGCCGCGTCCGAGCCAGTCGGGGGCCGGGCGGGTCGTCTGCTCGAGAACGTGCCCCAGTCCCGGCAGGAGGCGGGGTGGTGCGCCGGTGGCTGCGCCTGCGGTTCCACGTGGAACGCGCGCCATCAGCGGCGGCGTGGCGGCGGGGGTATGCTCACCGGGCGCCCGGCTCCGCGCGTGGCTCGACGGATCGGCCGGGAGGTTCCACGTGAAACGCCGGGTGCCCAGCCGTCGACGCGCGGCGCGGCAGGCAGGAGCGACATGGCGAGGTCGAGTCGGCGGTGAGCACCAGGCGGCGAGCTGACGTCGGTCACGCGGCGGCTGGAGCGAGCGTCCCAGGTGGCCCGCCCGGCCGGCCTCTGCCGCGGGTGCTCGCGGTGGCGAACCAGAAGGGCGGCGTCGGCAAGACCACCACGACGGTGAACCTCGGGGCCTCCCTCGCTGACCTCGGGTATCGCGTCCTCGTCGTCGACCTCGACCCCCAGGGGAACGCGACGACCGGCCTCGGCATCGAGGGGCGCAACTTCGACGTCTCCATGTACGACGTCCTCCTGCACGACGTGCCGCTCGAGGACTGCATCGAGCCGACGTCGATCAAGAACCTGTTCGTGGCGCCGGCGACGATCGACCTGGCTGGTGCGGAGATCGAGCTCGTCCCCGCCTTCTCGCGGGAGCTGCGGCTGCGCCGAGCGATGGAGCCGCTTCGCGCCGAGTTCTCCTACGTCCTCATCGACTGCCCGCCGTCCCTCGGCCTGCTCACCGTGAACGGGCTCGCTGCCGCCGGGGAGGTGCTCGTGCCGATCCAGTGCGAGTACTACGCGCTCGAGGGCCTCGGCCAGCTGCTGCGGAACGTGGAGCTGGTGCGCGCGAACCTCAACCCCGGGCTCGAGGTCACGACGATCGTCCTCACGATGTACGACGCCCGGACGAAGCTCGCGGACCAGGTCGTCCAGGAGGTGCGTGCGCACTTCGCCGGGGCCGTGTGCCGGACGGTCATCCCTCGCTCGGTCCGGATCTCCGAAGCACCCTCCTTCGGCGAGCCGGTGACCGTGCACGACCCCGGGTCGCGGGGCGCGATTGCCTATCGGGAGCTTGCCAAGGAGGTCAGCGGTGGCGCGGCGTAGCGGACTCGGACGGGGTCTCGGAGCCCTCATCCCGACGGAGGCGTCGGGACGTCCCGGCTCGGCGCTGCGCGAGATCCCCCTCTCGCAGATCGAGCCGAACCAGTTCCAGCCGCGCAAGCACTTCGACGAGGAGGCGCTGTCGTCCCTCGTCGACTCGATCCGCGCCGTCGGCGTCCTCCAGCCGGTCCTCGTGCGCCAGATCGACGAGGATGCCTTCGAGCTGATCGCGGGCGAGCGGCGGTGCCGAGCCGCCCGGCGCGCGGGGCTGCAGGTCATCCCGGCGCTCGTGCAGCAGGCGAGTGACGTCGCCAGCTTGGAGCAGGCGCTCGTCGAGAACCTCCACCGCGAGGACCTCAATCCGCTCGACGAGGCAGCTGCCTACCAGCAGCTGATCGAGGACTTCGGCCTCACCCACGAGCAGGTCGCGCAGCGGGTCGGGCGGAGTCGGGCCGCGGTGACGAACGCGCTGCGGCTCTTCCAGCTGCCTCCGTCCGTGCAGCGCTACGTCCAGGATGGCCGGCTGAGCGCCGGGCATGCCCGGGCGCTCCTGATGACGCCCGACCGCCAGCTCCAGGAGAAGCTCGCGCAGCAGGTGCTCGCCGACGGCCTCTCGGTGCGCGCCGTCGAGGAGCTGGTGCGCACGCTCGAACGGGAGGACCCGCCGGACGTGCCCGGTTCCTCGCCAGCCGCGAGCGCAGCCGGGCCGGCGCGGACGCTCGACAGGCGCGGGCTGCGGCCCCCGGGGGTGCTCGAGCTCGAGGAGCTCCTCGCCCAGCATCTCAACACGCGCGTCAGCGTGGAGATGGGGGCGAAGCGCGGCCGCATCGTCGTCGAGTTCGCCACCCTCGAGGACCTCGAGCGCATCTACCGCGCCATGGTCAGCGAGGCGCCCTCGGCCATCGGGTGACCCTCTCCCTCGAGCTGAGCGTGAGGCAGATCGCGACGTCGGCGGGAGCCACCTGCACCTGCGCCCGATCTGCCGTCTGAGCAGGGAGATCGGTGCGGCCAGCAGTTGCGGCCAGCAGTCCCGGGCCGGCTCATGCGCAGCTCGACGTTGATCCACAACCTCATGCACAGGTTGTGGATTGCTCGTCAGGCCAGGTCGGTGGTCACCCACCTGCTCAGGGCCTCGACGAGGGCCTGGCCGAGCTCGGCCGTGCGCTGTACGACGACCTCGGGCCGCCCGAGGCGCACCTCGATCGCCGGCATGCGCGTCTCGCGCAGGATGGGGCTCGCCATCCCCGTGACGCCGCCGTCGCCGAGGTCGAGCACCTTGGGCAGCCTCGACTGCGCGAGCTCGGCGAGCGAGCGGCTCACGAGCGACTCGTAGTGGAAGCCGCGGTAGTAGGCGGTGACGCAGTCGCCCGACTCGGGATCGAGCACCAGGCTGATGAAGCAGGCGACGCCCGCGGCGTTCGCCTCCGCCGCCTGGCGCGACGGGTCGAAGTGGTGGAAGGCCAGGCCGACCGCCCCGACGTCGCCGAGGGCCCTGCACACGGCGACGACCCCCTGGGGGAACCCGCCGGGCTCGCCGACGCCGACGCGTCGCCCCGCGAGGCCGCCCGCGCCGTCTCGCGCGACGCGCAGACGCTCGGCGAGTGGGCTGACGAGGTCGTGGCCGCCGGGGCGGGGCTCGAGGCGCCAGAGCTCCTCCAGCGTCCGGCGACCGCAGATGGCGTCGATCAGCAGCCCGGCGTTGCGCTGGAAGTCAGCGAGCGCCCGGGCGGTGTCGTCGCCGAAGATCCCGTCGATGCGGCCCGGGTCGAAGCCGAGGGCGCTCAGCCGCCGCTGCAGCTCGGCGACGTCGTCACCGCGCAGCATCGGGCTGCGGCGGTAGAGGAGGCGGTCACCGAGGCGGTAGCCGGCCTCGACCACCGCTTGCCAGGTGTCCCGGTCGCAGGTGCCGTGGTCCGGGAGGCCGCGCTGGCGCTGGAAGCGACGGACCGCCTCCTCGGTCGAGGCGCCGTAGTCCCCCGGGGGGTCGTCGCAGGTCGCGCCGAGGCCCGCGAGGCGGCGCTGGAGGTCCTCGACGGCTGGGCCCCGGTCCCCTCGCCGCAGCGGGAGCGCGGTGGCGCCGGGCGGGGACGTGCTGGGCACGCGCTCATGTTACGGGCGCGGCCATCGCGCCGCTCGGCCCGCGCGCGACTACAGGTGCGGCGAGATGTCGGCGAGGAGGGCGGACTTCGACTTCGCTCCGACGACGCGCACGACCGGCTCGCCGTCCTTGAACAGGATGAGGGTCGGGATGCTCAGCACCTCGAAGCGCTGGGCGGTCTTGATGCTGTCGTCGACGTTCAGCTTCGCTACCGTGAGCGCCCCGGCCTTCTCCTGGGCGATCTCGTCGAGGATCGGTGCCACCATTCGGCACGGCCCGCACCACTCCGCCCAGAAGTCGACGAGGACGGGCACCGGCGAGAGGCCGACGAGCTCGTCGAAGGTGTCGTCGGTGACGGTCAGCGCGCTGGACACGTTCCCTCCTTCTGGTCGCGCGTGGACGTCCTGGGCGCGTCCGCGCGCTGCTAGTGCTGCGACTCGAGGTAGCGCTCGACGTCGATGGCGGCCATGCAGCCCGAACCGGCAGCCGTGACCGCCTGGCGGTAGACGCGGTCCTGGACGTCGCCGCAGGCGAAGACGCCGGGCTTGCTCGTCTTCGTCCCGTCGTGGGTGAGGATGTAGCCACCCGCATCCATGTCGAGCTGGCCGGCGAACAGCCCGGTGCTCGGCGCGTGGCCGATGGCCACGAACAGGCCGGCCACCTCGACCTCGCGCGCCTGGCCCGTCACCGTGTCGTGCACCTTGAGTGCCCGGACCTTCTGCTCCCCGAGGACCTCGTCGACGACCGTGTCCCACAGGAACGAGATGCGCGGGTTGGAGAGCGCGCGGTCCTGCATGATCTTCGACGCGCGCAGCTCCTTGCGCCGGTGGATCACGAGGACCGAGCTCGCGAACTTCGAGAGGAAGATGGCCTCTTCGAGCGCGGAGTCGCCGCCGCCGACGACCGCGACCGGCAGGTTGCGGAAGAAGAAGCCGTCGCAGGTCGCGCACGTCGAGACGCCGTGGCCGAGCAGGCGCGCCTCGCCGGGCACTCCGAGCATGAGCGAGCGCGCCCCCGTGGCGACGATGAGGGCGCGCGCCCGCACGGCCGGCTCGGCGCTCGCCTCGCTGGTCCAGATTGCGAAGGGCCGCGAGCCGAGGTCGACTCGGGTCGCCCGCGCCGTCTCGATCTGCGCCCCGAAGCGCAGCGCCTGGCTGCGGAAGCTCGCCATCAGGTCGGGCCCCATCACGCCGTCGGGGAAGCCCGGGTAGTTCTCGACCTCCGTCGTGAGCATCAGCTGGCCGCCGGGCTGGTCGCTCGTCGACGAGGGCTCGCCTTCGAGCACGAGCGGGGCGAGGTCGGCCCGCGCGGTGTAGATCGCCGCGGTCAGGCCCGCCGGCCCCGACCCGATGATGACGACGTTGCGCAGCGCACCGTGCGCCCAGCTCTCCTCGTCAGCCACCGTCGCCCCTTCCCGTCCGCCTGCTCGCCCAGAGCAAGAACCCCCCGAGGGTCGCGAAGATTCCCGCCAGCACGAAGTCGGTGGCCCACACTCGCCCGGCGAACGCGTCGGCGTCGAGGAGCCGGACGACCCCGACCGTGAAGGCGACGGCCACCCCGATCGCCAAGGTCCCCGCGACGATGGCCGCCGCGAGGGCGCGTGCCGCGAAGAGGACGGGCCGGACCGAGCGGCCGCGCACGAGCTCGACGACGGACTCGAGCTGCGCGACGGCCCGGGCGGCCCAGTCGTCCCCCTCCGCTCGCTCGGTCACCGCCGGCATGCTCGCGAGGTTAGGGCACGCGCGCTGGCGGCAGCTCAGGCAGACGGCGTCATCGGCGCGACGTGGCCCGTCCAGCGCTCGCCGTCGAAGTAGCGCAGCTGCGGCTCGCCCGTGAAGTCCGGGTACCAGCCGGCCGGCGCGCCGCCCGCAGCCGAGCGCAGCTCCGCAGCCATCGCCTCGAGGTGCTCGGCGGCGAGCGCGAGCGCCTGGACAGCGGCCGTGTGGCTGCGCAGGTGCCCGGCGTACTCGCGCACCGCCTCGACGAGCTCGGCGAGCGAGCGCTCGATCTCGTCGCTGCGCCGGGTGCTCTCGCCGACCGCTGCAGCGAGCTCGGCGAGCGTCCCGGCGACGGAGGTGGTGCGCGCCGGGACGGGGGTGCCGGCGGCGCCGAGAGCCGGCTCGCCTGCCTCGCTCGCCCCGTCGCCGGGGTCGGCGCCTGCGGCAGGCCCGGCGAGCTCGGCGCGGACGCGCTCGGTCTCCTCGAGGAGGGCCTCGAGCAGCCGCGGCGTCGGGTTCTCCGCGCTGCGCTGCTCGAGCCAGGCGAGCAGGACGTAGACGAGGGCGACGAGCAGGACCGCGCCGAGGAAGATCTCCCCCTGGCGGCTGCGGAAGAAGAGGAGGAGGTAGCCCGCGTCGGGGACGACTCCGGTCTCGCGCCCGATGAGGTCGCTCGCCGGGGTCAGGAAGACGTCGGGCCCGGCGTTCGCGTCGCCCTTCGTCTGGAAGACGAGGCCCTGCCTCGTGCGCGTGACGCGCACGACGCGGTGGACGACCTCGGCCGGCAGCCCGTACTTCGAGCGGTCCTCGCTCGGGACGGCCACGGCGACGATCTCGCCGACCTTCACCGTGGCGGGGTTCACGCCGTGGAGCAGGACGAGGTCCCCGGTGCGCAGCACGGGCGCCATCGACTGGCCCTCGACCGGCACGACCGGCGGGTTGACGTGCCAGACGAGCGCGGCGCCGACGTAGGCGCCAGCCGCTGCGAGGGCGAGGGCGGGGATCGCCGACCAGGCGAGCACCACGGCGATGCGCCGGGCCCGGCCGAGTCGTCGCCTCACCCCAGGCCCTCCGGCTCAGCCGGTCGCGTTCGCCCGGACGAAGAAGCTGAGGCTCCCCGCCTGCGGCTGCTGGCCGTGGGGGTTGCCGCCCGGCGTCACGATCGACAGGCCGACGTAGAGCACGCGCTCGGCCAGGTTCGACGCGAGGTAGGACGGGTCGCAGGGGGTGTCCGCGTCGTTCGTCGTGTTCGCCGTGCACAGGACGCTGTCCCCGCTCGAGCTGAGGTCCTCCTTCGGGAGGAGGTAGCCGCCGAGGCGCGTCTTCGAGAGGAAGAGGGCGCCGGTGTACACCGTCGAGCTCCCGGTCGCGCTCGTGTCGAGGAGGGCGCAGTACGTGGCGCCGTCGGTCGGGTCGGTGAGGGTGACCGAGGTCGGCGAGTTCGTCACCGTGTAGCTCGTCGCCTGGTTGCACGCCCCGGTGTGCACGTCGTGGTAGAGGCCGATCGACAGCTGGGCGTTCGGGTTGTTGAGGACCCTGCCGGCGTCGTTCGGGTCGAGCCAGTCGACGCTCACCTTCAGGTGGTTCGCCGTCGACGCCGCCGTCGTCACCTTCGCGAGGAGGATCCCCACCTGCTTCAGCGCCTGACCGGTCCGGCGCTGGATCGTGCCGGCGACGGGCGTCACCTGGGCCGCGGCGGTGCTCGAGGGGGCGCCGGCGGGCGGGCTGATCGAGGTCGTCGTCGAGCCGGTGGCCCCGAGGTAGAAGAGCGAGCCGCTCACGAGGGCCGCGAGCGCGACGGCGCTCGCGGCGAGCGCCTTGCGGTGGGCGACGATCCCGCCGCGGCGCGCGGCGGCCGGCGACGCGGCCGTGTGCGGCGCTGGCCGGGTGGCGGTGGCAGGCGCGCTCGTCATCGTGCGCGTCCTAGTAGGCCTGCGCCGTGAAGTAGAAGGCCGGGCTCAGCGAGGCCGTGGCGCTCGAGGTCGTCGCGGTGCAGTAGTAGGCGCCGCCGGTCTCCATCGTGATGTCGTAGTAGGCGCCCGGCGGCAGGTTGAAGCTCACCACCCCGGAGTCGTTCGTGAGGTACGTGACCGAGGTGAGGACGTTCGGCGCCGAGCCGGTGCCGTTCGCCGGCTGCCAGTTGCAGCCGGCCGTCGCTGAGCAGGCGCCGGTGAGCGGCGCGCTGCCCGCGCCCGAGGTCGAGGCGTAGTAGACGTTGACCGGGAAGGCGAAGGAGCTGTAGTCGGACTGCAGCGCGGCGAGGTTCGTCACGTAGACGTCGACGAGCAGCCCGTCGGTGACCGAGGTGGCGTCGATGATCGCGAGGTCGCCCGGCGTCGTCACCGAGCCGGCCGTGTTGGCGACGGGGCTCCAGCTCGGCAGCTGGGCCGTCACGCTCCCCCCGGAGCCGACCGAGCCGCCGTACTTCGTCGAGGTCACGTTCGCCGGCACGGCGGTGGCGTTCGCCCCGGCGACGGCGGGGAAGACGTAGTTCGTGCTCGAGCTGCCGGCGCTCACCGAGAGCTGCGTCGTGCCGGTCGCCCCGAGGAAGGACACGCCCATGCTGGCGCCGAGGACGGCGAGGACGGCCACCCCGAGGGCGAGGAAGCGCCGGCGCAGCGCGCTGCGCCGGCGGGTGCCGGCGAGGAGGTAGGCTCGGCTGGCGCTCGCCGGCAAGGTCGTGCCCGGTCGCTCGTCCATCGTCGCTCGCGTCTCCGTCCTGTCCGGTTGCCGCTCGGCATTTGTCCGCCTCGAGCATTTTCCTTTCAGGCGATGCTACGGGCTTCGGGCTCGGACAGCACGTCGTGCAGCGAGACATGCCGATGCGCAACGTGGTGGAGCGCGCGCGCTCGGTGGCTACGCCTCGGCACGGCCGGCGCGCGCTCAGGCGCGCTGGGCGCAGACGCCGATCGTCCCCGGGCCGGTGTGCGCGCCGACCACCGGACCGATCCACGAGACGATCGTCTCGGTGCTCGGGTGGAGCGGCTCGAGCAGCGCCAGCATCGCGTCGAGGTCGTCGGCTGCGGCGTGCACGACGGCGAGGCGCTTCAGGGGGCCGAGGCCGGCCACCTTGTCCGCGAGGTAGCGCAGCGAGCGCGCCCGGGTGCGCTGGCGGGACTCCGCCTCGACCACCCCGTCGCGCACCTCGATGACCGGCTTGATCGACAGCAGCGAGCCGACGAGCGCCTGCGCCGTGCCGATCCGTCCTCCCCGGCGGAGGTTCTCGAGCGTGTCGAGCGTCCCGACGACCGCGACGTCCTCGAGCGCGGCGCGCACGGCGTGCGCGACGGCGCCGAGGGGCTCGCCCGCCTCCGCCCGCTCGGCCGCCTCGAGCACGAGCAGGCCCTCGCCCATCGTCACCGAGCGCGAGTCGACGACCTCCACGGCGAGCGTGGCGCGCGCCTCGCGCGCGCCCGCGACGGCGGCCTCGTAGGTGGCCGACAGGCGCGACGAGAGCGTCACGCACACGACGCCGTCGTACCCGGCCTCGGCTGCCGCGACGAAGGCGTCGCGAAACGCCCCCGGGGAAGGCGCCGCGGTCTCGGCGAGCGCGCCCGAGCTGGCGCTGAGGCGCCAGAACGCCTCGGGGGAGAGCGCGTCGTCGCGCAGCGCGTCGTGCCCGGCGAGGCGCACCTCGAGGGGGACGACGCCGATCCTGTGCTTCGCGACGAGCTCGGCGGGCAGGTCAGCCGCCCCGTCGGTGACGATTGCGATCGCCACGAGCCCCCCTCGTTCCGCTCGGTGTGTGCCGGGAAGTCTGCCAGCTGGCGAGCGACCCCGCTACGCCCGCGCCGCCGAGGTACACGGCGGCGCCGACCGCGACCTCGAGCACGAGCGCGAGCCAGCCCCACGCCCCCCCGCCGGCGCCGAGCAGCGCCGAGACGAGCGCGACCGCGAACGCCATCAGCAGGCTCAAGGCGGCCGAGCGCGCCGTTGCGGCGAGGAGGCGCCGGCCGCCGATCGTGCCGAGGCGCTCGCGCAGGACCGCGAGGGCGGCCCCGGCGCCGACCGTGTAGGCGATCGAGTAGGCGAGGGCGAGGCCGCGCGCGCCGAGCGGGTGGTAGAGGAGGGCCGCGGCGAGCAGGTTCGTCCCGTTCTCGAGCACGTACAGGACGAAGGCGGTACGCGTGTCGCGCATCGCCTGCAGGGCGCGCACGGCGAGGAAGAAGGTGCAGAACCCGGGCAGGCCGAGGGCGAACATGGCGAGCACCGACGCCGTGAGCCGGGCACTCGCTGCCCCGAAGGCGCCGTGCTCCAAGGTGAGGGTCACGATCGGCCGTGCCAGCACGAGGTAGCCCACGGCGGCGGGGAGCACGAACGCGAGCGTCTGGCGCAGCGCGACCCCGAGGCGCCGCCCCACCGCGTCGAGACGTCCGGCGGTGTGCAGCCGGGCGAGGTCGGGCGACGCGACGTTGATCACCGAGACGGCGACGACGGCGAAGGGCAGCTGGAAGAAGGTGAAGCCGTAGGTGTAGGCGGTGACGTTGCTCGTCCCCAGGTGGAACTCCATCGCGAGCACGACGAAGAGGGCGACCTGGTTCGCCACGACGAAGCCGAAGGTCCAGCCGGACAGCGCGACGATGGCGCGCACCGCCGGGTCGCGCGGCCGCCAGCGGAACGAGACGCGCACCTTCGCGCGGCGCAGCGCGGGGACGAGGGCGAGGGCCTGCAGCGCCACCCCCGCGGTCGTGCCGACCCCGAGGAAGGCGATGAGCGCACGGTCGTGGAGCACCGCCCCGCTCTCGACGGCCCGGCGCCCGGCGAGGGCGGCGAAGACGGCGAGCACCACGATGGCGACGACGTTGTTGACGACGGGGGCGAAGCCGACCGCCCCGAAGCGGTCCTTCGTCGCGAGCAGCGCCGAGGCGATGCTGATCGCGCCGTAGAAGAGCAGCTGGGGGGCGAAGAGCCGGAGCAGCGTGACGGCGATGGCGTGCTCGGTCGGCGTCGCCCTGCCGAGGGTGAGGAGGTCGATGATCGCCGGGGCCCCGAGCACGAGGAGCACCGTCGCGGCGACGAGGACCGTGCCGGCCAGCGTCACGACCGCCGACATCGACGCCTCCGCCTGGCGCAGCGGGCGGGTGGCGAGCTGGTCGACGAAGACCGGCACGAACGTGGCCGCCAGGACCCCACCGAGCACGAGGTCGTGCACCATGTTCGGGGTGTTGTTGGCGAGGTTGAAGGCGTCGGCGAGCCGCAGGCCGCCGAGGGCGTAGGCCGCGACGACGAGGCGCACGAGGCCGGTAGCCCGCGACAGCAGCGTCCCGAGGCCGGTCCCGACCGAGGCGCGCGCGAGGCGCGCCCGTCGTCGGCTCGCTCGCTCGAGGCGGGCTGCGGCCGGCGGGGCGCTGCCGCCGCTCACGCCGGGGGCGCCGGCTCGCGCCCGACGGCGGACCGCCGCCGGTGGCGGAGCACCGAGCGCCACCACCAGGCCGCGAGCACGAGGAGGGCTCCGAGCGAGAGCGCGATGACGGCGCCCGAGATCGCCGTCGAGCGGACGTTGAAGGTCGTCTTGAGGAGGATCGCGTGGCCGAGCGGCGTGAGGACCACGACGTCGAGCGGGAAGACGCCCGAGGTCCGGGCCGTGACCCGGAAGGAGAAGCCGTTGTCCTTCGGCCGGAGCACGACCGTGCGGGCGAAGCCGTCGGGGAAGGCCAGTCTGCTCGAGCGCACCTCGAGGAGGGCGTGGAGCGAAGGGACCGAACGAGGCAGGTCCGCGACGAGGGTGAGGGGCACCTTGGCGCTCGGCGCCGTGAGCGTCACCGTGCGCGCTCCCCCGGCGATGGAGACCCAGCTGCGCAGCTCGTCGAAGGCCTCCGCGGGCGCCGAGAGGTAGCGCCGGCGCTCGGGCGCCGAGATGCCTGCCGACTCGGCGAGGTAGATGGCGTCGCTGAGGTCCTGGCGCAGCGGCAGCTCGCGTCGGTCGGCGAGCACGGACGCGACGATGGCGGCCTCGGCCCGGGCGCGCGCGACGGCGGCACGCGTCGCACCGGGAGGCCCGGCGCGCGCGGCGGCGAGGGTGGCCGAGAGGGGTCCGCCGTTCGCCCCCGGCAGCACGTCGTTGAAGGCGTCGGCGAGCGTGACCGCGCTGACCGTCGCACCGGGCGTCCCCGGCGCGAGCGCGTGCAGGATGGTGCCGAGGAAGGCCGTGCTGCCGCCCCACGTCGTCGGGGTGACCACGACGGCGCGCCCCTGCGCGGCCGCTGGCTCGTCGAAGTAGATCTGGGCGAGCTCGGCGAGGAAGCGGTGGGCCTCGAGGACCGGGTCGTCGCCGGCGCGCGAGAAGTAGCTCGCGAGCTCGGGGTCGGCGCCGAAGGCGTCGGTCGAGGCCGGTGGCGTCGAGCCGGACGCGAGGGCGACCGGGGCCGTCGGCGTCTGCGGTCCCCACTGCGCGGCGAGGTTCGACGCGGGCACCACGAGGTCGTGGACGCCGGAATGGTCGAGGAGGGCGAGGGCGGCCGCGTCGAGCGCCGTGTACGACACGTAGGGGCTCGGCGCCGGGCGCGTCCCGAGGAGGGCGGCGTCGACCTGCTCCCCGCGGCGGAGCTGGTCCGCCCACTGCGCGCCGAGGCCCGCGGCGGCGAGCGAGGCCAGCCCGACGGGCGCGAAGGGGGTGCCGAGGACCTCGAGGTTCGGCGAGCCGCCCGTGAGGAGGCGTTGCAGGGCGGCGAGCGCGCGGCGGGCCACGGCCGTGCGCGTGCGGGAGAGCGCGAGGAGCGCCTGCGGGTAGACCTCGAGGGTGGCGGGGGTGCTCGGGTTCGCGGCGACGACCTGCGCGAGGTGCTCGATCGAGGCCGTCGCGGTCGGGCCGAGCGTCGGCGCGCCCGTCGCGTCGAGGAGCGGGCGCAGCCCGACGGGCAGGACGATGGCGACCTCGAGCGGGCGGCCACCCTCGTCGGCGACGTAGACGAGGTGCGTCGTGAACGCGGCGAGCGGGGAGGCCAGCGGATCGGGCGCGGCGCGGTCGAGCAGGACGACGCGCAGGGGGTAGACGCCGTCGCAGCGGGTCGTGCACTCCAGGCCGAGCACCGGTGTGCGACCTGCCGCTGCGGGGGGCGTGGACCCGGTCACGACCCTGAGGTGCAGCAGCACGTTCGCCGTCCGCCTGCCTCGTGCGGCGAGCTCGGCGAGGGGCACGGGCGGCGGTGCGGCGAGCGGGAGGGTGCTCGGCGTCCCCTCGAGCGACTCCTGGAAGGCGGTGCGGTTGGGGAGCTGGGGGTAGAGCACCACCTTGAGCGCGAGGCGCGACAGCGGCAGCGGGGACGCGACGCGCAGCCCGAGCACCATCGTGCTGCCCCGGACCCAGGTGGTCTGGCTCGTGAGCTCGAGCGACGACGTGCCCGACGCCGCCTCGGCGGGCGTCGCCGGGGCGAGGAGGACGGCGGCGGTAAGGAGCGCCGCGGGGAGGGCGGCGAGCAGGCGCCGGGCCGGTGACGGCGGGGGCGAGGGTCGCGGGCACGACGCCACGGGTAGGGCTGACCTCCGTTCGGTGCCTGGTCGCAGGCAGCCTAGGGCGCACGGCGGGCGGGCATGGTGCCGGTAGGGTCGTCGGGTGATCCTGTTCGCCGAGCACCCGGCCTTCGAGGGGCACGACCCGGGATCCGGCCACCCCGAGGCGCCGGCGCGGCTCGCCGCGCTGCGCCAGGGGCTCGCGACCGCGGGCCTCGAGGGTGCGCTCCGGCGCTTCGACCCGCGCCGGGCGACGCGCGGCGAGCTCGCCCGCGTGCACGACGAGGGCTACGTCGCGCGCCTCGAGCAGGTGTGCCTGGCGGGTGGCGGGCAGCTCGACCCGGACACGGCGGTCGGCGAGGCGTCCTTCGACGCCGCGCTGCGCGCGGCGGGGGCCGGGCTCGAGGCCGCCGAGCGCCTACGCCGGGGCGAGGCGGACGCTGCCTTCCTCGCGCTGCGCCCGCCCGGCCACCACGCGCTCGCCGGTCGGGCGATGGGCTTCTGCCTGCTCAACAACGTCGCCGTCACGGCGGCGGCGCTCGCGGCAGGCGGCGAGCGCGTCCTCATCGTCGACTGGGACGCCCACCACGGCAACGGCACCCAGGCCGCCTTCTACGACCGGGGGGAGGTGTGCTACGTCTCGCTCCACCAGTCCCCGCTCTACCCGGGCACCGGTCGCCTCGAGGAGGTCGGGGCCGGGGCGGGGACGGGCGCGACCGCCAACGTGCCCCTCCCCCCTCGCTCCTCGGGCGACGCCTACCGGCGAGCCGTCGACGAGGTCGTCGTCCCCCTGGCCGAGCGCTTCCGGCCCGACTGGCTCCTCGTGTCGGCCGGCTACGACGCCCACCGGGCCGATCCCCTCACCGACCTCGGCCTGAGCGCCGGCGACTTCGCCGACCTCACGGAGCGGGTGCTGCCGCTCGCGGCGCCGGGGCGGCGCATCTTCTTCCTCGAGGGCGGCTACGACCTCGCCGCGCTGGCGGCGAGCGCTGCGGCGACGGTCGCCGTCCTCGCCGGCACCTCCTACCGTCCGGAGCCGGCGACCGGCGGCTCGCCGGCCGACGAGCCGGCGCGGCGCGTCATCGCGGCCGCGGCGGCGCTCCACGGCCATCGCGACGCGCCCTGAGCGGGGGGCGTCCGGGGGTGGAGCACTACCCTCACGCGCCGTGATCCCCGAGCGCCTCCGCCCCTTCATCGAGGAGACCGCGCCCCTCGCCGAGCGCTTCGCGTCCGTCGGACGGCGCCTCTACCTCGTCGGCGGGACCGTCCGCGACGCGCTCGTCGGCCGCCCGGACGGCCTCGCCGTCGACGACGCCGACCTCGACCTCACGACCGACGCGCGTCCCGAGGAGGTCGAGGCGCTCCTGGCCGGCTGGGCGGACGCGGTGTGGCACCAGGGGCGGGCCTTCGGCACGATCGGGGCCGTGCGCCGGGGCCGGCGCGTCGAGATCACGACGCACCGCGCCGAGGTCTACACGCCCGAGTCTCGCAAGCCCGAGGTGCGCTTCGGGGACGACATCGTGGCGGACCTCGCGCGCCGCGACTTCACCGTCAACGCCATGGCGCTCAGGCTGCCCGATCTCGAGCTCATCGACCCGAGCGACGGGCTCTCGGACCTCGCCGCTCGGCGGCTGCGCACGCCCCTCGACCCGGAGGTGTCCTTCTCGGACGACCCGCTGCGGATGCTGCGCGCCGCGCGCTTCATCAGCGGCTACGGGCTCGTCCCCGACGAGGCGCTCGTCGAGGCGGTGCGCTCGCTGCGCCACCGGCTGGCCATCGTCTCGGCGGAGCGCATCCGCGACGAGCTCGACAAGCTCATCGTGCTGCCCGACCCGGCCCCGGGGCTCTGGTTCGTCGTGCGGACCGGGCTGGCCGAGGAGTTCCTCCCGGAGCTGCCCGCGCTCTCGCTCGAGCAGGACCCGGTGCACCGGCACAAGGACGTCCTCGCCCACACCATCGCCGTGGTGGGCAAGACCCGCCCGGATCGGATCCTCCGCCTGGCCGCCCTCCTCCACGACGTGGGCAAGCCGCGCACGCGCGCCATCGGGCCCGAGGGGGTGACCTTCCACCACCACGACGTCGTCGGCGCCCGCATGGCCCGCCAGCGCCTCACGGCGCTGCGCTACCCGAGCGACGAGGTCGACGCCGTCGCCCGCCTCGTCGAGCTGCACCTGCGGTTCCACACGTACAAGATGGGGTGGACCGACTCGGCGGTGCGCCGCTACGCGAGGGACGCGGGGGACCTCCTCGACCGGCTGAACGAGCTCACTCGGGCGGACTGCACGACGCGCAACCGCGCGAAGGCGCGCGAGCTCGAGCGCCGCATGGACGAGCTCGAGGCGCGGCTGGCGCAGCTTCGCGAGCAGGAGGCGCTCGACGCGATCCGTCCGGAGCTCAACGGGGACCAGGTGATGGCGCGCCTCGGCATCGGGCCGGGGCCCGCGGTCGGTCGGGCCCTCGCCTACCTGCTCGAGGTGCGGCTGGAGGAGGGCCTCCTCGGCGAGGAGGAGGCCGGACGTCGCCTGGATGCCTGGTGGCGCGCCTTCGGGGGCTCCCCCGACCGCCGGGGCGAGGCGCCGACCTCTAGGCCGGCCCGCCCGCGGCGAAGTCCTCGACGAGGCGGCGCGCCTCCTCGTCCCGGTACTGGACCGGGGGAGACTTCATGAAGTAGGCGGACGGCCCGAGCAGCGGCCCGCCGATGCCGCGGTCGAGGGCGATGCGCGCGCAGCGCAGGGCGTCGATGATCACGCCCGCGGAGTTCGGGGAGTCCCACACCTCGAGCTTCAGCTCGATGCTGAGCGGGACGTCGCCGAAGTTGCGGCCCTCGAGACGGAGGTAGGCCCACTTGCGGTCCTCGAGCCAGGCGACGTGGTCGGACGGTCCGATGTGCACCGAGTCACTGGCGATGCCGCGGGCGATCTGGCTCGTCACCGCCTGGGTCTTCGAGACCTTCTTCGACTCGAGGCGGTCGCGCTCGAGCATGTTCATGAAGTCCATGTTGCCGCCGACGTTGAGCTGGTAGGTGCGGTCGAGGACCGTGCCGCGGTCCTCGAGCAGTCGGGCGAGGACGCGGTGCACGATCGTGGCGCCGACCTGGCTCTTGATGTCGTCGCCCACGATCGGCACCCCGGCGTCGGCGAAGCGCTGCGCCCAGGCCGGGTCCGAGGCGATGAAGACGGGGATGGCGTTGACGAACGCGACGCCCGCCTCGAGGGCGGCGTTCGCGTAGTGCTTCTGCGCGGCCTCCGAGCCGACGGGGAGGTAGGCGACGAGGACCTCCGCCCCGCTGCGCCGCAGCACCGTCGCGACGTCGACCGGCTCCTCGGGCGACTCCTCGATCGCCCGGCGGTAGTAGGTGCCGAGCCCGTCGAGGGTCGGGCCGCGCTCCACGGCGACCCCGAGGGTCGGCACGTCCGCGAAGCGGATCGTGTTGTTCCGGCCGGCGTGGATCGCCTTGGCGAGGTCGAGGCCGACCTTGTCGGCGTCGACGTCGAAGGCCGCGACGAACTCGACGTCGGCGACGTGGTAGCCGCCGAGCACGACGTGCATCAGGCCGGGTACCGCCTCGCCGGGCTCGGCGTCGCGGTAGTACTCGACCCCCTGGACGAGCGCGCTCGCGCAGTTCCCGACGCCGGCGATGGCCACCTTGATCTTGCTCATGGACCGGTCCTTCCCTCCGTGCTCGTCGTGCCGGCGGCCGCTCGGACGCGGCCCCTGTCGTCGTCCGCCTCGGGTCCGGCGGCGGCCTCCTCGTCGCCGAGGGCCCGCCGCTCGGCAGCGAGGAGCCGCTCGATCCACGAGAGGTCGTTCGCCAGGCTCTCGGCGGCGTGCTCGGCGAGGGAGCGCTCGTAGGGGTCGAGCGGCGGTCCCTGCGCGGAGCGCGCCGCCCGCCGCAGCCGGTCCGCGAGCTGGATCCGCCGTCGCTCGAGCAGGCGGACGCGGGCCTGGGGGCTCAGGTGGCGGGCGAAGGCGAGGCGGAGCGAGAAGGCGCGCCCGTCGCTTCCGGCGTCGGGGTCCTCGAGGAGGCGGTCGAAGAGCTCCTCGCCCCGGGGGGTGATCTCGTAGACCTTGCGCGCCCGGGTGCTCCGTCCTCCCAGGGCCGCGGCGGCCCTCGCGGTGGCCCGGCGAGCGGCGAGCGCCGCGCGCTCGCCGGCCAGCGAACCGGTGAGCGCGAGCGAGGCCGCGACGCGTCCGCGGTCCTCCCTGGCGGGCTCGACGGCGACGGAGCGGAGCGCGCCGGCGGCCTCGAGCCGGGCGAGCGCCGGGTACAGCGAGCCGAAGGAGAGGTTCGAGAGGGGCCCGAAGCCGTCGCGCAGCCGCTTGCGCAGGTCGTAGCCGTGCATCGGTCGCTCCTTCAGGAGGCCGAGGATGGCGAGCTCGAGCACGGTGCAACGATAGCACGCATCGATGTATCGAAACGATATATCGCATCGGTCGCTGGCTCGGACCGGGTCGGCGGGAGCGGCGTCGGGTAGCCTGGCGCGGTGCCAACGGGGCCGGAGTCCTCGGCGAGATCCACCCAGGCGGTGCTCGGGCAGGTCGAGTACCGCCTGGCGCGGGACGCCGCGGTCCGTGCCTTCCACCGCGGCCGCCTGTCGCGCCTCGACGTCTGCGACGCGCAGCCGGAGCTGCTGCGCGTGGCCCGCAACCTCGGGCGACCGAGCTCGGCGGACTGCCCGATCTGCGGTGCCGCGAAGCTCGTGCACGTGTCCTTCGCCTTCGGCCCCGGCCTGCCGGCGAGCGGCCGTGCGATCTCGGGGCCGAGCGAGCTCGCCGCGCTCGCGGCGAGGCGTGGCGAGCTCGTCTTCTACGTCGTCGAGGTCTGCGTTGCGTGCTCGTGGAACCACCTCGTGCGCATGTTCGGCTCCTCGGCGGCCCGCCGGCGCGACCGGCTGCCACGGCGCTAGCCTTCGATCGCCGCCGGCAGCCGCCAGGCGCTGGACGGTGGAGGTTGGTCATGGCCACGAAGGTCACCGCACCCGCTCTCGCGGGGCGCAAGCGGCGGCTCGGCGCAGCGCCGATCGTCATGGTGACGGCGTACGACTTCCCCTCGGCCCGCATCGTCGACGGGGCGGGCGTGGACGCCATCCTCGTCGGGGACTCGCTCGCCAACGTCGTCCTCGGCCTGGACGACACGCTCTCGGTCGGCATCGACGAGATGGCGTACCACGTCGCCGCCGTCGCCCGGGCGCGCCCGAACGCCCTCGTCGTCGCCGACATGCCCTGGATGAGCTACCACGTCGGCACTGCCGACACCCTGCGCAACGCCGCCACCCTCATCCGCGCCGGCGCCGACGCCGTGAAGCTCGAGGGCGGCCGTCGCCGCCTCGACGTGCTCCGGGCCCTCCTCGACGCCGAGATCCCGGTGATGGGCCACCTCGGGCTGACCCCGCAGTCCGTGCGGGCGATGGGCGGCCTGCGCGTTCAGGCACGGGCGCCGCGCGAAGCCGCAGCCCTCGAGCTCGACGCCGAGGCCCTCGCCGCGGCCGGCTGCTTCGCCATCGTCCTCGAGGGGGTGCCCGACGTCGTGGCCCGGCGCGTCACGGAGGCGATCGAGGTCCCGACGATCGGCATCGGGGCGGGCGCGGCCTGCGACGGTCAGGTCCTCGTGCTCCACGACCTGCTCGGCCTGACCGAGTCGCCGCCGCGCTTCGTGCGGCGCTACGCCGAGCTCGCGCAGGCGGCTCGTCTGGCCGTCGCGGCCTACGCGGCGGACGTGCGCGCCGGCACCTTCCCCGCCGAGGCCGAGACCTACCACGCGCCGCCCGGCCTCGAGGAGGCTCTGGCGCGCGAGGCCGCCGATGGAGCGCCGCGGTAGGCGGGCCGGGAGCCGCGGCGCGACGCTCCGGGGGTGTTCCGGGGAGGCGGCCGCGGCGCAGGCTTCGGCTACGATGACCGCGCCACAGACCACCCCTGTCCCGGTGAACGAGCCGGGGCCCCGGTCGCACCGGCGCCGGGTCCGAAGGAGGTGAGCCGCCCGTGCGGCCCTACGAGATCGCGATCATCTTCGACGCCACGCTGGACGAGCAGGCCATCCGGGAGACGATCGAGCGCGTCGTCGAGCTCGTCAGCGCGCGCGGCGGCCGCCCCGGTCGCATCGACCGCTGGGGGCGTCGGCCGTTCGCCTACGAGATGAAGCACCGCAGCGAGGGTTACTACGTGTTCGTAGAGGTGAGCGCGCAGCCGGCGACCGTGGCCGAGGTCGACCGATTCCTCTCGCTCTCCGACGACGTGCTGCGCCACCGCGTCATCCGCCAGCCCGAGCACCGGGTCGCCCGTCCCGCCACCAGCCCGGAGCCCGAAGCGGCTCAGGCTCGCTAGTCCGATCGGAGGCAGCCATGTCGAACGGAAACACCGTGACGCTCGTCGGCAACGTGACGCGCGACCCGGAGCTGCGGTTCACCCCCTCTGGCCAGGCGACGGCCAGCTTCGGGCTCGCGGTGAACCGCCGCTGGCAGAACCGCCAGACCCAGGAGTGGGAGGAGGCGACGAGCTTCTTCGACGTCGTCTGCTGGCGTGAGATGGCCGAGAACGTGAGCGAGAGCCTGACGCGCGGCGCGCGCGTCATCGTCACCGGGCGGCTCGAGCAGCGCTCGTGGGAGACGCCCGAGGGCGAGAAGCGGTCGCGCATCGAGATCGTCGCCGACGAGCTCGGCCCGAGCCTGCGGTGGGCGACCGCGCAGGTCGTGAAGAACGAGCGCCGCGGTCCTGGCGGGGACGGCGCCGCCCAGGCGCGCCCGGCGCGCCACGCGCCCGAGCCCGCCTACGCGGCCGAGGACGAGGAGCCGTTCTGATGGCGCGCAGCAACGATCGCGACCGCTCGAGCCGCCGTGCCCCGAAGGACGCCGGGCGCAAGGTCAAGAAGAAGGTCTGCGTCTTCTGCAAGGAGCGGATCGCGCACGTCGAGTACAAGGACGTGAACCTGCTGAAGAAGTTCATGTCCGACCGCGGCAAGATCCGTGCCCGCCGGGTTTCGGGCAACTGCGCCCAGCACCAGCGAGCGGTGGCGGTCGCCATCAAGACCGCGCGAGAGCTCGCCCTCCTGCCGTACACCCAGCGCATGACGACCGAGCGCCCGGGCAGCCGCGCGAGGCGCGCCGCGTCCTCCGCTCCGCCGCCGGGTGCGGAGGCGCGCGAGGCGACTCCGGACGCCGCGGAGCTCGCGCCCGGAGGCGACGGGACGGCCGCGCTCGACGTCGGGGCCGACGCATGAGGGTCGTCCTCCGCTCGGACCTCGCCGGGCTCGGCCGGCGAGGGGACATCGTCGACGTCGCCGACGGCTACGCCCGCAACCACCTCGTCCCCTCCGGTCTCGCCATCGTGGCGAGCGACAAGATCGCCGCCCAGGCCGCCGCGATGCGCCGTCGACGCGACCTTCGCGACTCGAAGGAGCGCGAGGCGGCGGAGGCCATCGCGCAGCGCCTCGTGCCGATGACCTTCACGGTCGCGGCCCGCGCTGGCTCGGAGGGCCGCCTCTTCGGCTCGGTCACCGCGAGCGACGTGGTCGCGGCCGTCGCCTCCCAGGCCGGCGTCGAGCTCGATCGGCACAAGCTGGTCGCCTACGAGCCGGTGAAGACGCTGGGCGTCCACGAGGTGCGCGTGCGCCTCCACCCCGAGGTCGAGTTCGCCCTCACCGTGGAGGTCGTCCCCGCGTAGCGCCGCTCCCCGGCGTGGAGTCGCCGTGGGGCGCGCCGGACCTCGCGCCGTCGACGCGAGGAGCGGCCCTGCGGCGAGCCGCCGCCTCCCCGCCCACGGTCGCCGGCCCATCGAGCGACGGGACGGGTCGGAGTGCGACACCGGGCGCCTAGGTTGCGCCGCATGCGAGGGTGGCGCGCGCTCGGTGGGTCGGACCGCGAACCGCCCCGGCGCGCGCGAGAGGCCACAGGAACCTCGACGTCGTCCCCCCGTGCTCCACAGCCGGGCCCGCGATATCCAGAGGATCGGGCACTAGCCGCCAACAGGCGGCACGAGGCACCCTGAGCGGCCGATGCTCCAGCCGCTCGACGAGACCCGCCGGCGGGTCCGCCAGGTCGCCACGCAGGCCAACCCGAACCGCGTGCCGCCGCACAGCCTCGAGGCCGAGGAGTCGCTCCTCGGCGCGATGCTCCTCTCGCGCGACGCGATCGCGGTCGCGCTCGAGCGCTGCAGCGCGGCCGACTTCTACAAGCCCTCGCACGCCCAGATCTTCGCCGCGATCACCTCCCTCTACGCCCAGGGCGAGCCGGCCGACGCCGTGACGGTCGCCGAGGAGCTGCGTCGGGCCGGTTGTCTCGACGAGGTCGGCGGCGCCGCCGCGCTCGTCTCCCTCCAGTCGAACACGCCAGCGATCTCGAGCGCGCAGCGCTACGCGCGCATCGTCGAAGAGCACGCGCTCCTGCGCCGGCTGATCGGCGTCTCCCAGGAGATCGCCGAGATGAGCTACGGGCTGCCGGAGGACGTCGCCGGGGCCCTCGATCGGGCCGAGTCGATGATCTTCGAGGTCGCCCAGCGGCGCTCGGCGGACACGGTCGCCCCGCTCCAGGAGCTCCTGTCGCGCAGCCTCGACCGCCTCGAGGAGCTCTACGGGCGCAAGGAGACCATCACCGGGGTCCCGACGGGCTTCACCGACCTCGACGAGCAGCTGTCGGGGCTGCAGGCCTCCAACCTCGTCGTCGTCGGGGCACGGCCGTCCATGGGCAAGACCGCGTTCGCGCTCGGGCTGGCGGCGCACGCGGCGATCCAGGGGATCCCGGTGCTCTTCTTCTCCCTCGAGATGAGCCACCTCGAGATCGCCCAGCGCGTGCTGTGCGCGGAGGCACGCGTCGACGCCACGAGGATGCGCAACGGGCGCCTCCTCGAGGGCGACTGGCCGAAGATCAGCCACGCCATCGGCCGGATCGGCAACGCGCCGCTCTACATCGACGACAACCCGAACGTGACGGTGATGGACATCCGTGCGAAGGCGCGGCGCATGAAGAGCCGCGACGGCCTCGGCCTCGTCGTCGTCGACTACCTCCAGCTCATGACGGGCCGCTCGACGGCGGAGAACCGCCAGGTCGAGATCTCGGAGATCAGCCGGGGGCTCAAGATCCTCGCTCGCGAGCTCGAGATCCCCGTCGTGGCCCTGAGCCAGCTCTCCCGAGGCCTCGAGAGCAGGGCCGACAAGCGCCCGCTCCTCGCCGACCTGCGCGAGTCGGGAGCGATCGAGCAGGACGCCGACGTCGTGATGTTCATCTACCGCGACGAGGTGTACAACCCCGACACGACCGAGCGGGGCGCGGCGGAGGTGATCATCGCCAAGCACCGCAACGGTCCGACCGGTGTCGTGCACCTCGGCTTCGTCGGCAACTTCGCCCGGTTCGTCAACATGGCACGGGTCTGACCGTCGCGCGCCGCGGCAGCGGCCCGACGAGGCGCGTCAGCGCTTCACCAGCGACGGTCGACACGGCGACACAGCTGGCGCTCAGGTCGCTCCGGCATCGCGCTCAGGTCGGGACGTCATACTGCCCTCGAGGCCATGTGGACTCGCCGACTGCTCGCTCTGGCCGGGCTCTCCCTCGTGGCCGCGCCCTCGCCGGGGACCCGGCCGTCGAACGCCGCCGCCGTCGCGCGCGTCGACGCCGGCCTCGTGGACGTGCGCGTCGTCCTCGGCATGCTCGGCGAGCAGGGAGCGGCGACGGGCATGGTGCTCGCTGCCGACGGGGTGGTCGTGACGAACAACCACGTCGTGCGCGGCGCGACCTCGATCGTGGTCACCGACGTCGGCAACCACCGCACCTACCGGGCCACCGTCACCGGCTACGACATCCGCGACGACGTCGCGCTCCTCCGGCTCGTCGGGGCGCACGGCCTCGCCCGCGTACCGCTCGGCAGCTCGCAGCGCCTCCGCATCGGTGCGCCCGTCACGGCGGTTGGCAACGCCGGCGGTCGCGGCGGGGTCCCGCGCGCGGCGACCGGCGTGCTCACGACGCTGCACCGGACGATCACCGCCGAGGACGCCTTCGGCGGCTCGGAGCGGCTCGTCGCCGTCCTCGGGACGAGCGCCCCGTTGCAGCCGGGCGACTCGGGGGGCGCCCTCGTCTCGGCCGCTGGCAGGGTGATCGGAATGGACACCGCAGGCTCGACCGGTGCGCCGTCCGGCTCGGCCACCGTCGGCTACGCGCTGCCGATCAACCGCGTCCTGCGCATCGTCCGGGCCATCGAGGCGGGCCACCGCTCGGCGGCGATCCACGTCGGCCCGACCGCCTTCCTCGGCGTCGAGGCGGTCCAACGCCTCTACTTCGACGGGAGCGGGTGGGCGCAGGGTCCCGTCGTCGCCGCCGTCCTGCCCGGCACGCCCGCCGCGGCGGCCGGGCTCGTGCCCGGCGACGTCATCACCTCGCTCGGCGGCTCGGCCGTCTCGTCGGTCGCGGCGCTCACCGCCCGTCTCGTCGCGGCGGAGCCGGGCTCGTCGGTCGAGCTCGACTGGCTCACCCGCTCCGGCACCGCCCAGCACGCCGAGGTAACGCTCGCCAGCGGACCGGCGCAGTGAGGGCGGTCGACCGCCTCCGAGCATCTTCCCAGGTCCCGTCCAGCGTGGACGTAGCTCTCCCCTGCATCCTGGGAGGCGTCCACTCGAGGAGGCGAGACGGCAGGTGGACGAGTGAGCGCAGCTGAGCGTCCGCAGGACCCGCCCGCCGCGCCCGACGCGGTGGGGAGGGGCCAGCGCCGCGGCCGGCGAGTGCTCGGCGTGCTCGCGAGCCGCTGGGCCGGCTGGACGGCCGCCGGGCTGCTCGCCGGCGCGGTGACGGGGCTGTCGGTCGCGCTCGCCGGTGCGCCGAGCGGCCTGCCGACGACGCCCCCCGTCGCCCCCGGTGGGCCGGGCGTGGCACGGCCCGGCTTCGGCCCTCGCGCGGCCCGGCACGCGCCGGGCGCGCTCGGTCGGGTCGACGCGGTCTCGTCGTCCGGCTTCACGATGACGACGCGCCGGGGCGAGACCCTCACGGTGCTCGAGCGCCCCTCCACCGTCTTCCGGAGCGCTACGGGCGCCGCGTCGGCGTCGGCCGTCGCCGCCGGGGAGCTCGTCTACGTCCTCGGCGCGCGCTCGGGGGCGACGATCACGGCGCGCCTGGTCACCATCCTCCCCGTGACCGGCGGCGCGACCTACTGATCCTCGCTCGTGCGGACGGGGGCAGCCGACGGCGCCCTGGTGCTGTCGCCGGCGCGGCCCGGCGAGCGCCCGCCGACGACCCGTCGCGCCGGTGGCGCGGCGAGGCCGGGGACAGCTGCTGCGCACCAGGAGCGCCGAGGACGCGCACGAGCCGTGCGAGGTGATCGCGGCCTCGGGGAGCTCGAGGGTGTGGCGTTGGACCTGCGCTCCACGGAGGCCGTCGCCGTCGGCCTGCGGTCCGCCAGCGGCTCGAGGACCGGGTCAGACCTCACGCCCTCGCGCCCATCCTCGTGGCCGACGGCACGGTCCGACGCCGGCGGACCGAGACGGCCGCAGGGAGGAGGTGGCGAGCGAACCGGCGCGCGCCTCCGGGGAGCCTGGCGGGCGCCCTCGCTCGCGAGACGCAGGCGGGTGCGTCGGCCGGGTCACCGTCGACCTCCTCGCTACCCCGACGGCCAGTCGGCGCCGGGTGGCGAACGTCTCGGTGCGAGCGAGCCGAGGATCGCCGTGTCGCCGGAGCGTCGGCCACCGTGGACGACCCTCCAGCGCAGCGACCTGGCCCGACACGAGGAACGTCGGCTCGGGCTAGGCTCTCGCGGAGGAGGCGCGCATGGCGTCGAGGTCCCCGACCGGCCCGAGCAGCCCGGCCGACGACCAGGTGGCGCGCGACCACCTCGACTGGCTCGTGGACGAGCAGAGCCGCGAGTCGTTCCCGGCGAGCGACGCCCCGAGCACGTGGGCCGGGCGCGACCGGCCGCCGCCCGGCGGAGGCGCCTAGGCGCTCGCCGACCCCGCCGACAGGCAACCCACAGCCCGCCCACAGCAACAGCGGGCAGGATGGGAGCATGGAGCAGGCACCGACGCGTGTCCTCGTCGTCGACGACGAGGCGAACATCACCGATCTCGTCGCGACCGCCTTCCGCTACGAAGGCTTCGAGACCGACACCGCCGGCACCGGCCGCAAGGCGCTCGAGCGCGTCGCGAGCTTCCGCCCGCACCTCGTCGTGCTCGACGTCATGCTGCCGGACCTCGACGGCTTCGAGGTGGCGCGGCGCCTGCGCTCGGAGGGCCAGCGCGTCCCGATCGTCTTCCTGACCGCGCGTGACGCCACCGAGGACAAGGTGCGCGGCCTCACGCTCGGCGGCGACGACTACGTCACGAAGCCGTTCAGCCTCGAGGAGCTCCTCGCCCGAGCGCGCGCCGTGCTCCGCCGGGTGCTCGACGGCGGTGCCGCCTCCGCCCGGCTGACCTTCGCCGACCTCGAGCTCGACGAGGACACCCGCGAGGTCTTCCGCGGCTCCACCCCGATCGAGCTCACGCCGACGGAGTTCAAGCTCCTGCGCTACCTGATGCTGAACCCGCGCCGGGTCCTGTCGAAGGCGCAGATCCTCGACCACGTGTGGGAGTACGACTTCGGCGGGGACGCCAACGTCGTCGAGACCTACATCAGCTACCTGCGCAAGAAGATCGACACGCTCGGCCCCCCGCTCATCCACACGCTGCGGGGCGCCGGCTACAGCCTGCGGCTGCCGGTCGGCCACGGCTCGAGGTGAGCTCGCTCGCGTCCTCGGTGAGGCGGCGCCTCGCCGGCGCCTCGCTGCGGGCGCGCCTGCTCCTCGGCCTCGTCGTCGTCGCCGCGCTCGGCCTCGTCGTCGCCGACGTCGTCGTCTACAGCCAGATCCGCTCGTACCTCGCGGCCCAGATCGACCAGCAGCTGCACATCGCCGCGCCCCGCATCGCCTCCAGCGTCGCCTTCGGCGAGCCCGTCGACCTCTCGCACCTGCCCGTGGGCACCTACGTCGCCACCCTGTCGCAGTCGGGCCAGGTCGTCGCGTCGAGCAACCCGTCGGCGGCGAAGCTCACCGTCCCGGCCGCCGCGCTCGCACGCGCCGGCCCCCCGGGGATCTTCGCCGAGACGGACAGCCAGATCTTCACCGCGTTCGCCGGCGGCGCCGCCTACCGGGCGGTCGTGTTCCTCGCGCCCGCGCGGCTCGCCTTCGCCTACCCCGGTTCGGCCTTCGTCCTCGTCGCCATCCCGCTCAGCTCGATCAACGGCACGCTCGGCCGCCTCGTCGACGTCGACCTCGCGGTGTCGGCGGCCGTGCTCGCCGCGCTGGCAGCCCTCGGCTACCTCGTCGTGCGCGTCGGGATGCGCCCGCTCGCCGAGATCGAGCGGACGGCCGCCGCGATCGAGGCTGGCGACCTGTCCCGGCGAGTCCCGCACGACGACGCGCGCACCGAGGTCGGTCGGCTCGGGCGCACCTTCAACGCCATGCTCGGGCGCCTCGAGCACGCCTTCGCCGAGCAGCAGGCGTCCGAGCGCCGCCTGCGGCAGTTCCTGGCCGACGCCTCCCACGAGCTGCGGACGCCCGTCACCTCGATCCGCGGCTACGCCGAGCTGTTCCGCCGGGGCGCGGCGAGCCGGCCGGAGGACCTCGGGCGGGCGATGCGCCGGATCGAGGAGGAGGCGGCACGCATGGGCGGGCTCGTGGACGACCTCCTCCTCCTCGCCCGCCTCGACCAGGGGCGGCCGCTCGAGCGCACGCCCGTCGACCTCGGCCTCGTCGCCACCGACGCGGCGGCCGACGCCCAGGTGCTCGAGCCCGCCCGCCCCGTCACCGTCTCGGTCGACGGCCTCGTCGTCGTCGAAGGCGACGAGCAGCGGCTGCGACAGCTCGTCGGCAACCTCCTCCAGAACGCGCTGCGCCACACCCCCGCCGGCACGCCCGTCGAGGTGCGGGTGGAGCGGGCGGACGGGCGCGCCGTCCTCGTCGTCGCCGACGAGGGCCCCGGCATGGCGCCGGAGGATGCGGCGCGCGCCTTCGAGCGCTTCTACCGAGCCGATCGCTCGCGGGCTCGAGACAGCGGCGGGGCCGGGCTCGGGCTCGCCATCGTCGCCTCGATCGCCGAGGCGCACGGCGGCAGCGCCCGCCTCGACACCGCGCCGGGCCGCGGGACGAGGGTCGTCGTGGAGCTCCCGCTGCTCGTGCCCGCGAGCGGCGCGCCCGCACGGCCGGCGCCGGCGGCACCGCCGACGCGCTGAGCGCGGCTCCCGGCCGGCTCGGCGCGCCGGCTCACGAGACCTTCCTCGCGCGCCGGCGGCTGGCGGTGGCGCTCGCCACCGCCTCGACGAGCTGCTCCTTCGTCATCCTCGAGCGGCCCTCGATGCCGAGCTCGGCGGCGCGCGCCGCGAGGTCCGCCTTGCGCAGGGCGGCGAGCCCCTCGGTCGCTCGCTCGGCCCGAGGCCGCTCCCGCGCCGCGGGCGCGCCGGCGCGCACGCGCGCCAGGCTCGCCTCGAGCGCGTCCATGAGGTTGACGACGTTCGCCGCCGGCGGCGGCTCCGCCGTCACGACCGCACGGCCCTCCCGCTTCCGCTCGACGAGCTCCTCGACGCGTCGTCGGTAGGTGTCCTCGTAGCGCTCGGGCGACCACTCGCGGGTGAGCGACTCGATGAGGCGCAGGGCCGCCTCGAGCTCGCGTTCGGCGAGGCCGTCCGCCTCGGGCAGGTCGAGCTCGGCCGGGTCGCGCACCTCGTCGGCGAAGCGCAGCGTCTCGAGGGCGAGGGCCGCGCCGACGGAGCGGATCGCCACGAGGTACTGCCGTTCGCGCAGGACGAAGGTGCCGACGGCCGCCTTGTGCGATCGCGCGATCGCCTCGCGCAAGAGCGCGTAGGCGTGCGCCGCTACCTGGTGGCGCGGCGCGAGGTAGTAGGGGCGGACGAAGTAGACCGGGTCGATCTCGCCGAGGTCGACGAAGTCGGCGATGTCGATCGTCTCGGACCGCCCCGGCGCGACGGCCCGCAGCTCCTCGGGGGTGACGAGGACGTACTCCCCGCCGCCGAGGTCGTAGCCGCGCACGATGTCGGCGGCGTCGACCGCCTCGCCGGTCCGCTCGTTGACCTTGCGGTAGCGGATACGGTCCGAGGTGCCGCGCTGGAGCTGGTTGAAGCGGACGGCGCGGTCCTCGGTCGCCGGATGGAGGGCGACCGGCACGCTGACGAGGCCGAAGCTCAGGTAGCCGGTCCAGATCGCCCGTGGCATGGAGCCCTCCCGCGCGCCACTACCCACTCGCGAGGCCGCGCAGTCGCCGGCAGGCCGACGCCGCGGCTCGCCGGGCGCGCCCGGGCCGGTGCGCCCGGCCTAGCCGTGGCTCCCGGGCGGGCAGGCGCGCGGGTCGTACGGCGGGATGGGCGTGGCGGCCGACGTCGGCGGGTCGAGGCTCGACGTCGCCGCCTGCTCGGACGCGAGCCGGGCGGTCACCGCACCGCCGCGCGCCGCGGCCTGCCTGGCCCCCGGTCCGGGCAGCACGCCGAGGTCGCTCCCGGTGATCACCGTCACCGGCGCGCCGTTCGCCGTGGGTCCCAGGGCGAGCACGGCCGGGCCCGACAGCGAGGCGAGGACGCGCTCGGCCTTCGGGAGGTCCGACGGGGAGCGGTAGCGGACGGTCGTCTCCGAGATGGGCCCGACCGGGGCCTGGGAACCCGCGACCGTCGCCCGGAACCCGAGGGCGTCGAGGGCGCGCGTCGTGGCGGCGGCGGCGGCCGGCGAGCCGGTTCCGTCGACGACCGAGACCGAGATCGAGGACGGCTTCAGGCGCGAGCCGGGGAGCGGGGCGCCGAGGAAGGCGGCGATCGTCTGGCGGTCCTGCGGCTCGGCCGGGAAGACGACGTCGCCGTAGTCGTAGCCCTTGTAGTAGTAGGTGTTGGGGTCGATCATGACCGGCAGCGTGAGCTCCGGGACCTTCGAGATGTTCGCCGAGTGGAAGGCGAGCAGCAGGTGGAGCATCTCGTGGTAGCTGAAGGTCGACTCGACCGTGAGGTCCGGCGCGATCGCCGACAGCAGGGAGCTGTCCGTCGAGACGCTGCCGAGGCCCCGCCGGGCCACCTCGCTCGCGAGGACCTTCAGGAAGATGTGGTCCCGGATGATCCGGCCGAGGTCGCCCGAGCCGTCGTAGCCGCGCCAGGTGTGCGTCCGCGGGTCGTAGTCGTAGTACATGTGGCGCGCCCGGACCAGGGCGAGCGCCTCGAGGCCGCTGATGTGCACGCAGCCGGTGCGGTTGACGTAGAGGCCGGACTGCGCGTCGTACACCGTCGTCGGGAAGTACATGTCGATGCCGCCGAGGGCCGTCACGATGCCGGCGAAGGTGGCGAAGTTCAGCACGACGTAGTGGGTGATCGGGATCCCGAAGTCCTGCTGGATCGCCGCGACGAGCTGGCTCGGCCCGTCGGCGAGCGCGGCGTCGATCTTGTTGTAGAGGCCGCCCTGGCGTGCGTTGGGGACGAAGGTGTCCCGGGGGATCGAGAGCAGCGCGACGCGGTGGGTCGCCGGTTCGAGGCGCAGGATCATGACGACGTCGCTGTTGACGCCGTTGACGCCCTCTCGGCACTGCTGGACGAAGTTCTGGAGGTGCTTGGCGTTCGCCGGGACCGCGCACCTCGAGGTCGAACCGACGAGGAGGATGTTCTCCGTCCCACCCCGCCCGGAGGGGGTGAGGCCGCGCACCTCGACGCGGTGGATCTGGTGGAGCTGGTAGATGACGAAGCCGGCTGCGCTCCCCGCGATCGCCACGACGAGCAGGACGAGCGCGATCGCCCCCCGAGTCAGGCGGCGCCGGAGCTTCGAGCGGCGCGCCTTGGCGGCGCGACGCCTCGTGCGCCAGGAGGGCCTCGGTGCTGTCGGCGCCGGCTCGCCCGCGCCGGGCGCGCCGGGCGGTCCGGGAAGGCCGAGCTGCGCGCTCGAAGGGTCTCGTACGTCGGGCACGAGCGCCCAGGGTAGGCGACGCCGCCCGGCGCGAGGTGGCGCGACCGCACCCCGGCGCTCGGCGGGCGCCGCCGGCGCGAACGGCGGTCAGCGGACCTCGAAGCCCGTGACGCCGGTCGGCGGGACCGCCTCGCTCGTCACGCCCGCCACGCGAGCGCCGCGCGGCCCGCGCGCGCACCAGGCGACGAGCGCCTCCACGTCGCTCGGACTGCCCTCGAGCAGCGCCTCGACGCGTCCGTCGGCGAGGTTGCGCACCCACCCGGTGACCGAGCGGCGCTCGGCCTCGCGCCGCAGGCTGTGACGGAACCAGACCCCCTGGACCCGACCCGCGACGACGACGTGGCGAGCGACGGTCTCGGCCATCGGCTTCGATCGTAGGGGGGCGTCGCGCGCCGCCACGGGAGGCTCGGGCCGAGCGCCCGGCGCCGTCACCGGCGAGCAGGGCTCGCCGCGGGCGTGCGCCTCGCCCTTCGCAGGAAGCAGGCGTCGCCGCCGGGGCACGTGGCGGCCCGCCGGTGGGCGAGGGCGGCGCGCACGAGCGCGGCCTCGAGGTCGCGCACGTCGACGCCGGCCGATCCGGCGAGGGTGCGCAGCGCGCGCAGGCTCGGCCGGTCGCCGAGGATCCCGAGGTGCGAGGCCGCCCACGCGGCGCGCTCGTCGAGGGGGGGATCGGCACCGGGCCACCGGCCGCGCAGCTCTCGCAGGAAGACGCGGACGGTCACCGGCCCGAAGCCGGGGAGCTCGTCGAGCTCGGCCTCGAGCGCCTGGGGGTCGAAGCAGCGCTCGCCGAGGATCCCGATCCGCCCCTCGTAGCGGTCGGACAGCGCACGTGCCAGCGCGGCGAGGCGCGCGGCCGTGCGGAAGTCGTAGCGCGCGTAGCCGCCGCGGTCGAGGAGCTCGACGAGCTCGCCGGTCGGGCGCGCCTCGACGTCGGCGACCGTGGCGATGCCCGCGTCGCGAAGGACGGCGTAGGTGCGCTCTGCGGTCGTCGCCGGGATGCGGGTCCCGAAGAGCGCGGCGGCGAGGAGCCACCGCTCGACCTCGCTCTCGCCGTCGTCGAGGTCGATCCCGAGCTCGCGCGAGAAACGCCCCCCGAGGTCCTCGACGAGCGCTCGCGCGGCGCGAGCGGCGCGCGACGCCGTGGTCGCCCTCCGGCCTCAGACCCTCGTTCCCGAAGCGGCGGAGTTCACGACGCGCGCCGGGTGGGCGCGAGGCGGGGCCGGGCGTGCGACGGGTGGTCGCGCCAGGCGGCGAGGAACGCCTGGGCGTGCTCGTAGGCCTGCGCCGTCGTGGCGCCGCCGGCCAGGTCGCGCTGCGCGAGGGCCAGCGCCCGCTCGAGCGCTCCGGCCTCGCCGGGCGCCACCCGGCGAGCCGAGGACCGGATCGCCGCTGCGAGGATCGTGTCGAGGGCCATTGCGACCACCTCCGAGGTGAGGCTACGCGGGCGGCTCGCAGGCGGTCAGGGACGAAGGGCCCTTCGCAGCCGCGACCGGTGGGCACGAGCCGGCTCGTAGCATGGCGGCGCCGGCTCCCGACCTGGCGCTCAGGGAGATCCCAGCGAAGTCCCAGGATGACGCGACAAGATCGGACCGTGGCACCGCCTCTCGACGGCGCTCCGGCAGGCACCTGGGCGAGGCTGCAGCGGCGCCAGCTGCACGAGCGCGTCGTGGACGCCGGTGCGGCCCTCGTCGGCCTCGGGTTCGGGGCGACGCTCGGCCTCGCCGTGACGGCCGAGACCCCGGGGTCCATCGCCGCGCCCGGAGGGCTGCTCACGGCCGTCGGCCGCCTCGCCGGTCTGGCAGGCGCCTACCTCCTGCTCGTGATGGTCCTGCTGATGGCCCGGATCCCGGCCATCGAACGGGCGGTCGGCCAGGACCGCCTGGCGCGTTGGCACCGTCGCGTCGGGCTCTGGCCGCTCGCGCTCATCACCGTGCACGCGCTGTGCATCACCCTCGGCTACGCGCAGGCGGCGCGCACCGGCTTCTGGTCCCAAGTCTGGACCTTCCTCACCTCGTACCCCGACGTGCTCGCCGCGACGGTCGCCTTCGGCCTCCTCGTCCTCGTCGGCGTCGCGTCGGTGCGCTTCGTGCGCCGGCGGCTGCGCTACGAGACGTGGTGGGTCGTGCACCTCTACGTGTACCTCGCGCTCGCCCTCGCCTTCGCGCACCAGCTCGCGACCGGCGCCCCCTTCGTCGGCCACCCCCTCGCCCGCTGGGTCTGGTCGCTCGCGTGGGCGGCGACGGCGGGCGTCGCCCTCGCCTACCGCGTCGGCCTGCCGCTGTGGCGCAGCCTCTACCACCGCCTGCGCGTCGTCGGCGTGCAGGCCGAGGCGCCTGGCGTCGTCTCGATCGTCTGCGCCGGCAGGCACCTCGAGCGCCTGAAGGTCGAGGGCGGCCAGTTCTTCCTCTGGCGCTTCCTCGCGAGAGGCCTGTGGTGGCAGGCGCACCCCTACTCGCTCTCGGCGCTCCCGCGGCCGCCGTACCTGCGCGTCACCGTGCGCGCGCTCGGCGACCACTCCCGCTCGCTCGCGACCTTGGCACCCGGCACGCCCGTCGCCATCGAGGGCCCCTACGGCGTGTTCACCGGCGAGCGGCGCGTCGGCGAGCGGGTGCTGCTCGTCGGGGCGGGCGTCGGGGTGACGCCGCTGCGGGCCATCCTCGAGGACCTGCCCCCGACGGTCGACGTCGTGGTCCTGCTGCGGGCGACGCGGCGCGAGGACCTCCCGCTCCACGAGGAGCTCTCGCGCCTCGTCGAGGCGCGTCGGGGTGCCCTCCACGAGGTGATCGGGCCGCGCCAGGCGGTCCGCCTCGACGCGCGCGAGATCCGCCGCCTCGTGCCCGACGTCGTCCAGCGCGACGTCTACCTGTGCGGTCCGGAGCCACTCGTGGGGCGGCTGGAGAAGGCGCTGCACCGTCTCGGCGTGCGCGAGGACCGGGTCCACCGTGAGCGCTTCGCCTTCTGAGCAGCCGGGCGCGCCCGCCCGCTGCGAGGCCGGGAGGCGGCCGTGAGGCGCGCGCCCCTCGTCCTCGCCGCCACCGCCGCCGGCCTCGCGGCGGTGCTCGCCTTCCACACGAGGCCGGCGGCTCTCACCGTGCCGGGCGCGCTCGGGGCGGCACCGTCCTCGCCGTCCTCGTCCTCGTCCTCACCGGTCGCCTCGGGCGCGCCGCCGCGCCGGGGCGGGTCGGGCCCGGCGCCGCGCGGCACCGGTGCCCCGGCCGGGACCCCGGCCTCGACGACCCCGCCGACGAGCTCGACCGTCGCGCCGCAGGCCGTCCGCCACGCCACCGGCGCGGCCGTCGACTACTCCTACGGCGTGCTCTCCGTCGCGGTCACCGTCACGGGCCGGCGGATCACGAACGTGCGGATCGCGTCCCTCGACGACGGCGGGAACTTCCGCTCCCAGTTCATCGACGAGCAGGCGATCCCCATCCTCGAGCAGCAGGCGCTCCAGGCCCAGAGCGCCAACATCCAGGGCGTCTCGGGGGCGACCTACACGAGCGCCGGCTTCGCCCAGTCGCTCCAGTCGGCCCTCCGGAAGCTGGGCCTCTAGGTGCCGGGCCTGCGAGCGACGGACGTGGCGCCCGGACGGTGGGTGCGGCGGACCGAGCAGGTGATGGGCACCGTCGTGACCTTCGACGTCCGCCTCGCCGACGAGGCGCGCCGCGCCGACCTCGCCGTCGCGCTCGCGCGAGCCGGCGCGCTCTTGCGCCGCCTCGACGCCGTCTTCTCCCTGTGGCGGCCCGAGAGCCCGGCGAGCCGGCTGCGCCGGGGGGAGCTCCGCCTCGAGGACGCGCCGGCGGAGGTTGCCGCCGTGGCAGCGGCCTGCGAGCGGGCGCGCCTCGCGACGGCGGGGTGGTTCGACGCCGAGCTGCCTGGCGGCTTCGACCCCACGGGGCTCGTGAAGGGCTGGGCCGCCGCCCGGGCGCTCGAGGTGCTCTGTCGGGCCGGCTTCGGCGACTGCCTGGTCAACGCCGGCGGCGACATCGCCGCCGCGGGCAGCCCCGGTGGCGGCGAGCCCTGGCGCATCGGCATTCGCGACCCGGCCTCGCCGGGCCGGGTCGCGGCCGTCGCCGAGGTGCGCGGCGCGATCGCCACCTCCGGCACCTACGAGCGGGGCGCGCACCTCGTCAACCCGCGGACGGGACGGCACGAGGCCCGGTTCGCCTCCGCGACGGTGACCGGTCCGGACCTCGGCCTCGCGGACGCGGCGGCGACGGCGCTCGCGGTGGCGGGGCGGGAGGGCTTCGCCTTCGTCGCCGCGCTCGACGGCTACGAGGCGCTCGCCATCGGCTACGACGGCACCGTGCTGGCGAGCCCTGCGTTCCCGCTCGCGGACCCCGGCGACGTGGCGCACGGGAGGCCGGGTGACCGACTCGTGGCCGGCCGGGCCCGGAGGCGAGCGGGCGGCGGGCTCCCCCCCTCGCGACGGCGCGAGGGCCGGCGGTCCGGCGCGCCTGCGGGGCTTGCTCGTGGACGTCGTCGGCCTGGAGGAGGACCCGGCTCGGCGGCACCCGACGGTCGAGGCGAACGCCCGGCTGACGGCGGCGACGGGGCTCCTCCTCGTCGTCCTCCTGTTCCTCGAGGGCCTGACGGTCCCGTTCGTCGCGCCCCTGCTCTCGTGGCACGTGGCGATCGGCCTCGCCCTCGTCCCGCCCGTGCTCTTGAAGCTCGCCTCGACCTCGTGGCGCTTCGCCCGCTACTACCTCGGCGACGCTCGCTACCGGCTGGCGGGCCCGCCGCACCCGCTGCTTCGCGCCCTCGGACCGCTCGTCGTCGTCTCGACGGTCGCCCTCCTCGCCTCGGGGATCGCCTCCTGGCTGGCAGGACCGCGCCACCCCGGCCTCGTCGAGGTGCACAAGCTCAGCTTCGTCGTCTGGTTCCTCGCCCTCGGCGTCCACGTCCTCGCCCACGTGCTGCGCGCGGCGCGCCTCGCGGCGCGCGACGCGAGGGAGGCACGAGGGTCGCGGCCCTCGTCCGGGCGCGCCCGCGCCCGGCGCGCCCTCGTCGCCGCCTCGCTCGCCGGCGGGCTGTGCGCGGGGGCCGTGGGCCACCTCGTCACCACCGGCTGGTCGCACGTGCGCGCGGTGCCCGACGGCCTCGGGCGCCCGGCACGCTGAGGCCGGGCGGGACGTAGCGTTGGTCGGGTGTGCGGCCGCTACGTCCTCGTGACGCCGCCTCCGGTGCTCGCCAGCCGCTTCGGCGCCCGCCTCGCTCCCGGGGTCGAGGAGCGCTTCGTCCCGAGCTACAACGTCGCGCCGACCCGCACCGTGCTCGGCGTCGCCGCCGGCGCCGACGGCGAGCGCGTGCTCGACGCCTACCGCTGGGGCCTCGTCCCCTCCTGGGCGCGCGACGCGTCCATCGGGACGAGGCTCTTCAACGCCCGCGCCGAGACGCTCGCCAGGAAGCCCGCCTTCCGCGCGGCCTTCGCGCGCCGCCGCCTCGCCGTGGTGGCGGACGGCTTCTACGAGTGGCGCCGGGAGCCCGCTGGTCGGCGCCAGCCCTTCTTCCTCTCCCGCCCGGACGGCGCTCCCCTGGCCTTCGCGGGTCTGTGGGAGTCCTGGCGGGACCCGGGCCGCCCGGACGACCCGGGCGCCTCGGTCCGGTCGTGCACGATCGTGACGACGGCCGCGAACGAGGACGTGGCGCCGGTGCACGACCGCATGCCGGCGCTCCTCGAGGCGGGGGCGCTCGACGCGTGGCTGGACCCCCTCGCGGACCTCGAGGAGCTGGAGGCGCTGCTGCGGTCGCCGCGAGGAGGCACGCTCGTCCGCCGGCCCGTCGACCGGCGCGTCGGGGACGTCCGCAACGACTCGCCCGCCCTCCTCGCCGAGCGCGAGGCCGCGTCGGACCCGCGCGTGGCCGAGCGCCGTCGGCCGGCGCCGCGGCGAGCGGGCCGGTCCGGTGCGGCTCAGGGTCCGGCCGGGTAGTCGGGGTCCCAGATCGCGGCGTCGACGGCCGCCTCGAGCTCGCCCCCGGCGATCGCGCGCCCGACGCCGGTGTCGCGTGCCTCGCGCGCGACCGCGACGGCGAGGGCTCGGGAGACGCGGCGCAGGTCGCCGAGCGGTGGGTAGAGGGCGCCGGCGGCCAGGCGCTCGGGGTCGACCTGGTCGGCGAGGGCCCTCGCGGCGACGAGGAACATGCTGTCGGTGACCTCGCGAGCGTCCGACGCGATCGCGCCGAGGCCGACGCCCGGGAAGACGAAGACGTTGTTCGCCTGGCCGACGAGGCGGTGCGCGCGCCCACGGCGAACCGGCGGGAAGGGGCTGCCGGCGGCGACGAGGGCCCGGCCACCGCTCCACTCGAGGATCTCTGCAGGCGTCGCTTCCGCGGACTGCGTCGGGTTCGACAGCGGGAGCACGACCGGGGTGCGCACCCGTGCCGCCATGGCGCGCACCGCCTCGGGCGAGAAGGCGCCGCGCACCCCGGTCGCCCCGACGAGGACGGTCGGGGCGACCCGGCGCACGACGGTGGCCAGGTCCGCCGCTCCGGCGGCGTCGAGGCCGAGGTGCCCGAGGTCGGCGCGCGACAGCGCGTGCGGCCGCTTGAGCTCGTCGATGCCCTCCCTGCCCTCGTAGAGCAGGCCGCGCGAGTCGAGCAGGACGACCGATCGGCGCAGCTCGCGCTCGTCGACGCCCGCCTGCGCGAGGAGGGCGGCGAGCAGGCGCGCGGTCCCGATCCCCGCCGCTCCCGCCCCGACCACGACGACGCGCTGCTCGGCGAGGGCCTCGCCCGTCACGTGGAGCGCCGAGAGCATCCCGGCGGCGACGACGGCGGCGGTGCCCTGGACGTCGTCGTTGAAGCTCAGGATCCGGTGCCGGTAGCGGTCGAGGAGGCGGAGGGCGTTGTGCTGCTTGAAGTCCTCCCACTGCACGAGGGCCCGCGGGTAGACCTCGGCGACCGCCTCCACGAAGGCCTCCACGAGCTCGTCGTAGGCGGCGCCGCGAAGTCGCGGCCTGCGGTAGCCGAGGTAGTGGGGATCGGCGAGGAGCTCGGCGTTGTCGGTACCGCAGTCGAGCGACACGGCGAGCGTCCGGCGTGGGTGGATGCCGGCACCCGCCGTGTAGAGGGCGAGCTTGCCGACGGGGATGCCGATGCCCCCGGCGCCGAGGTCGCCGAGGCCGAGGATGCGCTCGTTGTCCGTCACCACGATGAGGCGGACGTCCTCGCGGCCGGCGTTGCGCAGCAGCGTCGGGATGCGCTCGAGGTCCTCCGGCGTCACCCACACGCCCCGGGGTCGGCGCATGATGTGGCTGAACTGCCGGCAGGCCTGGCCGACCGTCGGGGTGTAGACGATCGGGGCGAGCTCCTCGAGGTGCTCGACGAGGAGGCGGTAGAAGAGGGTCTCGTTGCGGTCCTGGAGGGCGGCGAGCCCGATGTAGCGCTCGAGGTCGTCACCCTTGCGGCGCAGGTGCTCGAGCTCCATCGCGACCTGCTCGTCGATGTCGAGCACGCGGCTCGGCAGCAGGCCGCGCAGCCCGAAGGCGTCGCGCTCGGCCTCGGTGAAGGCGGCGTCCTTGTTCGTGAGCGGGTCGGCGAGCAGCTGCGCGCCGCGAGCCGCCGCTGCCGATCGACCGTCGTGCGCTCCGGGTGACGCGGACCACCCTGGCCGCTCTCGTCCCGGGCGCGGGAGGGCCGAAGGGCCCTCCTGCGCCGGGGCCGGCACGTCGCCCGAGCGGCTCGCAGCCGCTTCGCGTCCGCGACGGGCTGGCGACGCGATCAGCGCCCTCGGCGCGTCCCGAGGACCTCGCCGAGGCGGACGCGCCGCCCGGTTCGCAGCACGGCACGTCGGTAGACGGTGGCGGCGAGGCGCGCGACCCAGACCGTGGCGACGACGCTGCACGCGACGGCCCCGACGAAGCCCCACCAGCTCACCGCCTTGAGCGCGACGAGCACGGGCATCGCGAACGGCGCCGTCGGGGGCAGGTAGGCGAGCACCTCGAGGAGCACCGACGCGTGCCCGGAGGCCGCTCCCGTCAGCGCCATGACGTAGCCGAAGACCATCGGCAGGCTGAGCGGCAGGGCGAGGGTCTGGATCTGGTCCTGGCGTTCGGCGAGCGATCCCGCCGCGGCGTACACCCAGCAGTAGAAGGCGTAGCCGACGACGAGCCACAGGAGCGCCGCGGCGAGCATCGTCGGCGCCGTCCCGCGCAGCAGGTCGGAGCCGACCGCCTCGGCGAGGACGAAGGCGAAGGCCAGGATCGCGCTCGCCTGGGCGAGGGCGACGACGCCGATGCCGAGCACCTTGCCGCCGAGCAGCTGCGCCGGGCGCACGGTGGCGAGCAGCACCTTGGCGACCCGGCTGGACTTCTCCTCCATGACGCCGATGAGCGTCCACGTCTCGTACTGGCTCAGCATGACGAAGACGATGACGACGCCGACGAGCGACGGCCCCCGGGACCCCGTCGCCGGGGGCGGCGCCCCGGCGAGGCCGCGGATCGGGAGCGGCCTCGCCCCGGCGATGCGGGCGGCCTGGTCGGGGGTGAGGTGCGCGGCGGCGACCGCCTCCTCGAGGCCGAGGTCGGCGGCGAGGGCGTGCACGAACCGAGCCGGGGTCGACGCGTCGGTCGCAGCGGGCGCCCGGTCGACGAGCACCTCGCGACCCCCTCGGAGCGCGAGGTCGATCCGGCCGCGTCGCAGCGCCGCGACCGCGGCCTCGAGGCTCGCCTCGGGCGCGAGCTCGAGGCGAGCGCCGGTGCTGCTCGCGGCGAGGGTCATGGCTCGCCGCTGGGCACCCGAGAGGGATCCGACGACCCCGACGCGCTCGGGCCGGGAGGTCCCCCGGGTGAGGGCCGGGATCACGATGGCGGCGGCGACGGCCGCGAGGACGATCGCCGTGACGACGTGGAACGCTCGCGCCCGGACCCGCTCCCGGATCTCGCGGGCCGCGACGAGGCGCGTCTGGCTGCTCGGCCGTGCGCTGCGCAGCCGCCGGGTGCGGACGCGCGCCGATCCGGCCCGGTGCCTGCGCCAGAGGCGGGCTGTCGCGAGGACCACCACGGCCGCGGCGACGACGACCGCCGGCCTCACCCGAGCGCCTCCCGGAACACCTCCGACAGCCGGCGTCGCTCGAGCGCGAACTCCGTGACGCGACCGGCGGCCATGGCGGCGCGCAGCACGGTGTCGCTGTCCACCGCCGGGTCGAGCACGAGGCGCGCGGCCCCCGCCTCGACCTCCGAGAGCGTCACGCCCGGTAGGCCGCGGACCCAGGCCGCCTGCCGGTCGCCCTCGACCCGCACGACGAGGCGGCGTTCGCCGGCGGTCGCGAGGTCGTCGACCCGGCCGCTCGCGACCAGCCGGCCGTGGTCGATGATGACGACTCGCTCGCACAGGTCCTCGACGAGGTCGAGCTGGTGGCTCGAGAAGAGGACGCAGCGGCCGCGCCGGGCCTCGTCGAGGAGGACCGCCGAGACGGCCTCGATGCCGGCGGGGTCGAGGCCGGCGAGCGGCTCGTCGAGGACGAGGAGGTCCGGGTCGTGGACGAGGGCCGCGGCGAGCTGCACCCGCTGCTGGTTCCCGTGCGAGAGGGAGTCGACGCGGTCCTCGGCGCGGGCCGCGATCCCCAGTCGCTCGAGCCACGCCCGGGTGCCGCGAGCAGCATCCTCGCGGCTCGCGCCGTGGAGGCGCGCCAGGTACTCGAGGTGGTCGCGCACCGCCATGCCGGGGTACAGGCCGCGCTCCTCGGGCATGTAGCCGAAGCGCCGCCGCTCGCGCGCCCCGATGGGCGCGCCGTTCCAGCGCACGGTGCCGCCGTCGAGCTCCGCGAGCCCGAAGACGGCGCGCATCGTCGTCGTCTTGCCGGCGCCGTTGGGTCCGAGGAACCCCACGACCTCGCCCGCGGGCACGGCGAAGCTGAGGCCGTCCAGGGCGGTCACCGCGCCGAACCGGCGGGTCAGCCCCTCCACCTCGAGGAGGCCGCCCACCGGCTCAGGTCGCTCGCGACGAGGCGCCCATCGGCCCAGTCTGCCAGCCGGCCGACGTGCCGTTCGGCGAGGCGCGAGCGCCGCGGGCCCCACGGCAGGGCTGCGCCGCCTCGGGGCGCTCGGCGCTCGCTCGCCTCGGCCGTCGGGTGGCAGCTAGGCGGGCGCCGCGGCGCGCTCCTCCGTGCCACGGCCGGCGAACAGGCGCGCGACGACCTCGGCCGCCTGGGGTCGCACGAGCACGCTCGCGACGTCGCCGGGCTGCAGGACGGTCGCGCCGTCCGGGAACAGCAGCGCGCCGCCGCGCTGGACGGTGACGACGATGCAGCCGTCCGGCAGGCCCGAGGCGCGCAGCGCCCGGCCCGCCAGGGGGGAGTTCTCGCCGACCTGGACGTCGATCGCGGCTGCCGTGCGCGACACGCCGCGCAGCGTCCCGAGCCTCGTCCGGATCGCCCTGCCGTAGGCGCGCAGGACGTCGCTCGCGCCGAGCACGCCGACGAGCGACCGGTCCGGGGCGAGCACCGGCACCCAGCCGGGTCCTCCGGCGAGCGCCTCGAGCGCCGTCTCGAGCGAGTCGGTCGCCTGCAGCGTCGGGGCCGTGCCGTCGGCGAGCCGGCCGACGCTCGTTTCGGGGCGCTCGCTCGCCTCGGCTCGCAGGCGCTCGCAGCTCACCGTGCCGACGTAGCGGCCGTGCGCGTCGGACACGGGAGCCCCGGCGACCTGCGCTCGGGACAGGCGGGCGAGGGCCTCGCGCGCCGGTTCGCCCGCCTCGAGGGAGATCCGTGGCGGCACGAGGGCGTCGGCGACCGACAGCGTGGCGAGCATGGGCAGGCCGAGCTGGAGGCGCTGGGCCGGCGTGTCCGCGCGGTTCCTCGGCTGGCTGCGGTAGATGGTCTGGTCGGTCCGGGACACGATCAGGTAGGCGAGGCCGACCGCCACCATCGCCGGCGCGAGGAGCGTGAGCGAGCCGGTCATCTCGGCCACCATGAGCATGACCGCGAGCGGTGCGCGCGCGATCGCGCCGAAGCACGCCATCATGCCCACGACGACGAAGGGGGCGGGGCTCGTCGGTACGCCGGGCGCGATCGGCTCGAGCAGCCGCCACAGCGCTGCACCGGTGAAGGCGCCGATCACCATCCCGGGGCCGAAGATTCCCCCCGAGCCCCCCGAGCCGATGGAGAGGGAGGTGGCGGCGACGCGCGCGAGGGGGAGGACGAGCACGACCCACAGCGGCAGGGAGGCGAGGGACGCGCCGAGCGCGCGCTGGACCCAGCCGTAGCCGGTGCCGAGCACCTGGGGCAGGCCGAGGCCGATCAGGCCGACGAGGAGGCCGCCGAGGGCCGGCTTGAGCGCGCGGCTGCCCGGTAGCCGTCGGAAGAGCGCCGCGGTCCCGTAGAAGCTCCGGGCGTAGGCCAGGCCCATCGGCCCGGCCGCGAGGCCGATGAGCGCGAACCAGCCGAGCTGGAGCGGCTCGTGGAACTGGTAGGTCGCGGCGACGTAGCCGAACAGCGGGGAGAAGGTCTCGATGAGCCCGAAGACGGCGTAGGCGATGATCGAGGCGATGAGCCCCGGGATGAGCGCCTGGACCTCGAAGTCGTCGCGGTAGACGATGTCCGCGGCGAGCACCGCTCCCCCGAGCGGCGCTCCGAAGATCGCGCCGATCCCCGAGCCGATGCCGATCGAGACGGCGACCCTGCCGTCCTCGGGCGACAGGTCGAGGGCCCGCGCGAGCAGGGAGCCGAAGCCGGCGGAGATCTGGGCGGTCGGGCCCTCGCGCCCTCCCGAGCCACCCGAGCCGATGGTGAGCGCCGAGGCGATGATCTTCACGAGCACGACGCGTGCCCGGATCATGCGGGGGTTGCGGTGGACCGCCTCGATCGCGGCGTCGGTGCCGTGCCCCTCGGCTTCCGGCGCGAGGAAGGACACGAGCACGCCGGAGGCCAGCCCACCGAAAGCGAGCACGAGCGGCAGGGCCCACGGACGCGCGAACGACGCGCTCCCCGCCCCGTTGCCCTCCCCGAAGGGGGTGGGGACCCGGTAGCCGACCAGGTCGCCGAGGAGCAGGTGGGTCGCGGCACCGAGGGCGCTGTAGAACGCGACGGCTCCGAGCCCGGCGATCACCCCGATGGCGGCGCCGAGGACGAGCCACTTGCGCAGGTAGGGGGAGCGCCGGATCCAGGCGGCGACCGGCGCGAGCCGCGCCCGAGCGGCGTGGGCGGCTTGCGCAGCCGCCTGCGAGGCGAGCCGGCCGACGAGCACGAGCGGGAGCCGACCGCCGCGCTCGGCGCGTGCCGTCACTGCCACCCCCAGGCCCAGTGCTGGTCGGGCACCTCGCCGGCGGCCCGGGCGAACTGCGTGAGGGCGTCGACGAGGCCGGCGTGCGAGCGGGCCGGCATCGCCGCGACGATGCGGCCGATCTCGGCACGCCGGCGCGCCGTCACCTCGCGCACCAGCGCTGCGCCCGCGGCGCTGGCCCGCACCCGCACGCAGCGGCGGTCCCGGCTCGTCCGCTGGCGCCGTGCCAGGCCCTTCGCCACGAGACGGTCGAGGAGCCGGGTGACGGTCGAGGGATTCACCGCGAGCTGCTCCGCGAGCTGCGCCACCCCCAGGGGCCCGCGCGCGCACAGCACGACGAGCGCCCGGTACTGGCCGAGCGTGACCTCCTCCTCGAGACCGGCGAGCGATCTCGCCGCCACGCCGACGAGCGCTCTGCTCGCCGCGACCACCGCGTCGACCACGCCTGCGGCCTCGGTCCGGGGAGCCGCCGGTCGCGAAGATGTCTGCATGCTGCGATCATTGCACAGAGCAACCGTCTTGGGCGGCGATCCTCTCTGCGCGGGCACACGGCGCGCCGCCAGGCGTTCAGCCCGCGTCGCTGGCGCGAGACCGGGCGTGGGCGGCCGAACGCGTCGCGCCCGTCGCGCCCGGCGGCCGCGGCGGCGACCGCGTGACCCGCACGCGCGTCGGCTGCGAGGCACGCACGCGTCGCCGCCGAGGCTCGGGAGGGCTCGGCCCGGCGAGAGCGGCGACACGCGTTGGCCGAACGCCCGGCGCGCCGTCGAGGACGCAGCGCGCCTCCCTTCGGGCGCCGAGTCGCCTCGACCGCCGCGACGCGTGGGAGGCGAGGTCGGCCGAGGCGAGGCGGTGCTCGCCGATCGCAGGTGGCGCTCGTCGCCCGAGGACCCGCCGAGACCGACGCAGCGGAGGTGGCTGCGGTCGACGAGCGCCACGAGCGGGCCGCGGCCATTGAGCGCCTCGAGCGCGAGGGCGAGCGGGCCGCCCCGTGACGTCGTCCTCGCCGTCGTCGCGGCGAGCGAGGCGTCTCGACGCCGCCGGGCGACGAGACGGTCCGCGATCTCGGGCAGCGCGCGGCCTCCAGCGGACGGGCGTTCACCGGGGTCGTCGACCGCCTCCGCCGGCTGCGTCGTCCAGCCACGAGCGCGGCCGCGGCGCGCGGGGTCTGCCGCTGCGTCTCCGGGACGACAGGGAGCGACGCGGTCGCCCGAGGTGCCGGTCGCACTCTGAGGGTGGCGCGACCTGACGCGCCGGACCTTCGGTCCGCGAGGTGCAGCCCTGCGCGCGAGGACGCCGTGCGGCCGGCGCGGCGGACGGGCAGAGTATGCACGACGCAATCGGGCGCATCGGGGGTGCAGCGGTGGGCGACCTGGTCGAGGGCGGCTTCGAGGTGACGTCGTGGAGCGAGGAGCCGGCGACCGGCCTGGAGGGTACGGTCAGGGTGACGACGGCTCGCATCGGGCAGCGCTTCACCGGCGGGATCGAGGCCGAGACCATCGCCGACATGGTGATGACCTACCGGTCCGACGGCACCGCCGAGTTCGTCGGGCACCACCGTGTCGTGGGCAGCGTGGGCGATCGCTCGGGGAGCTTCGTGCTGCGAGCCACCGGCACCTACGACGGGGCGGTGGCGCGCACCGACTTCGAGGTGATCGAGGGTTCGGGCACCGGTGGGCTGGTGGGGACCCGCGGCTCGGGGGTCGCCTCGGCCGGCCACGGCAGCACGGGGACCTACCGCTTCGAGCTGGAGGGCCCGGTCGGCCGCTAGGAACGAGACCTGCGCACGCCTCGCCACCGCCGCGCGGGGCGCCGCGAGCCGCGCGGGTGCGGGTGCTACGGGGTGGCGCGAGCTCGTTCGTCGTGGGGTCACCGTCGCGCGTGGCTGACCTCGTGGCGGCGAGCGCGACGGACCCGAGCGGCGGCCCCTTCGAGGTGGACGCGCCTGGCGTCGCCCGGCGAGACGATGCAGCAGGAGACGCCCGCTGGCGCCCGACGAGCGGGCGCCCTCGTACCTTCCGGCATCCCCGATGTGCGGGGCCTGGGGAGGCGCGAGCGGACGTCGCTCGGGAGCGGGCGACGGGAATCGAACCCGCGTTCTCAGCTTGGGAAGCTGATGTTCTGCCTCTGAACTACGCCCGCGGCGCCCGCCGGTGCTCGAGCCGCACCCGCGGACTCGGTCACTGTATCGTGCGGGACCACGATGATCCTCTCTGACCGATCCATCCGTGAGGAGCTCGAGGCCGGACGGATCACGATCGATCCCCTCGGCGAGGGCTGCATCCAGCCCTCCTCGGTCGACCTGCACACCGACCGCTTCTTCCGGGTGTTCCGGAACCACACCCAGCGGGTGATCGACGTGAAGGAGGACCAGGAGGAGCTCTCCGAGCTCGTCAGCATCGTGGAGGGCGAGGCGCTCATCCTCCACCCCGGCGAGTTCGTCCTCGGCTCGACGCTCGAGCGCGTCCGCCTCCCCGACGACCTGGTCGGCCGGCTGGAGGGCAAGTCGAGCCTCGGGCGTCTCGGCCTGCTCATCCACTCGACCGCCGGCTTCGTGGACCCCGGCTTCGACGGCTACCTCACGCTCGAGCTCTCGAACGTCGCCAACCTGCCGATCACCGTGTACCCGGGCATGAAGATCGGCCAGATCAGCTTCCTGCGCATGACGACCCCGGCCGACCACCCCTACGGCTCCTCCGGCCTGCGCTCGAAGTACCAGCACCAGCGCGGCCCGACGCCGAGCCGCTACTTCGAGAACTTCCGCTGACCTCCGCTCGCGCCCGCGTGGCTAGCCCTCGCGCTCGCCCGCGAGACGCGAGAGGCGCGTCGCGCCGGCGGTGACCGGCTGGAGCAGGCCCGGCGCCCGGCTCAGGTACTCGACGGCGTAGAAGTGGCACTCCGCCTCGGCGAGGGTCGCCTGGTCGCCGGTCGCGACGAGGGCCCGCCTCGCCATGAGCCACCCACCGAGGGTGAGGCCCGCGAGCTCGAGGTAGGCGGTCGCGCCGGCGAGCGCGTCCTCGCCGCGGCCGCGGGCGAGGAGCCAGTCGGTCGCCGCCTCGAGCGCGGCGCCCGCCGCGGCGAGCGCCCGACCCGAGACGCCGAGGATCCCGCCGCGCGCCTCGAGCCGGGTGGCGGTCGCGCCGACGGCGCCGAGCAGGCGTCGCATCGCGGCACCGCCCTCGCCCGGGAGCTTGCGGGTCACGAGGTCGATCGCCTGGATCCCGTTCGTCCCCTCGTAGATCGGCACGATCCTCGCGTCGCGCAGGCGCTGGGCGACGCCCGTCTCCTCGAGGTAGCCGGCGCCGCCGAAGACCTGCACGGCGAGCGAGGCGATCGCGACGCCCAGGTCGCTCGCCCAGGCCTTCGCGATCGGCGTCAGCAGGTCGAGCTCGGACCGCGCCGCGGCCGCTGCCGGCGCGTCGGCCTGGTGAGCGAGGTCGCGGCGGCTCGCGGCGTACAGGACGAGCAGGCGGGCGGCCTGTACGCCGGTGCGCATCAGGAGGAGCATGCGGCGCACGTCGGCGTGCTCCACGATCGCCGAGCGCTGCGGCGGGCGGAGCCCGGGCACGCGCCCCTGCAGCCGGGTGCGGGCGTAGCCGAGGGCCTGCTGGTAGGCGCGCTCGCCGATCGCCGGGCCCTCGAGCCCGATCGACAGGCGCGCCGCGTTCATCATCGTGAACATGGTCCGCATCCCGCCCTGCAGCGCGCCGACGAGCTCGGCGGCCGCCCCCTCGTAGCGCATCACGCACGTCGGGCTCGCGTGGAGCCCGAGCTTGCGCTCGACGCCCTGGCAGGCCACCGCGTTGCGACCGCCGAGGCCGGCGGGGGTGGGGAGGAGCTTGGGAACGAGGAAGACCGACAGTCCCCGGGTCCCGGGCGGCGCGCCGGGGGTCCGCGCCAGCACGAGGTGGACGATGTTCTCGGCGAGGTCGTGCTCGCCCCAGGTGATGAAGATCTTCGTGCCGGTCACCCGCCAGGTCCCATCCGCGCCTCGCCGGGCCTCCGTGCGCACCGGCGCGAGGTCCGAGCCGGCCTCGGCCTCGGTGAGCTCCATCGTCCCGGTCCACTCGCCCGTGAGCAGGTGCGGCAGGTAGGTGCGCCGCTGCTCCTCGCTGCCCCAGGCGAGGAGGAGCTCGATCGCCCCCTGGGTGAGCACCGGGGCGAGCGAGAGCGAGAGGTTCGCCGCGGCGAAGATCTCCTGGAGGGCGAGCGCCACGACGGCGGGGAAGCCGCCGCCGCCCACCGATCGGGGGAACTGGAGCGCGCCCCAGCCGGCCTCGACGTAGCGGGCGTAGGCGGCCGCGAAGCCCGCGGGCGTGCGCACCTGCCCGGTCGCGGCGTCGAACGTCGCGCCGGCGCGGTCGCCCGGCGCGTCGAGCGGCGCGAGCACCTCGGCCGCGAGGCGGCCGAACTCGGCGAGGGCCGCCTCGACGACGTCCCGCTCGACGTGGGCGAAGCGCTCGAGCCGGAGCAGCTCGCCGAGCCCGACGACCTCGAGCGCGAGGAGGAGGTCGTCGACCGGTGGCCGGTAGGCGCCGGGCGGCGCCTTGTCCCCGCGGCTCACAGCGCTCTCCGGTAGGAGCCGCCCACCTCGAAGAGCGTCGCCGAGATCTGGCCGAGCGAGGCGTGCCGGACGGTCTCCATGAGCTCGGCGAAGACGTTGCCGCCAGCGAGCGCGACCTCGCGCAGCCGGGCGAGCGCGCCGGGCGCGTCCTCGGCGTGGCGGGCGTGGAAGTCGGCGAGGCGGGCGAGCTGGCGCCGCTTCTCCTCGTCGGTCGATCGGGCGAGCTCGAGGCCCTCCGGCTTCTCGCCGTCGGGTCGCGTGAAGACGTTGACGCCGACGATCGGCAGGCTGCCGTCGTGCTTGGCCTGCTCGTAGCGGGCGGAGTCGTCCTGGATCCGGCCGCGCTGGTAGCCGGCCTCCATGGCGCCGAGGACGCCGCCGCGCTCGGAGAGGCGCTCGAGCTCCTCGAGGACCGCCGCCTCGACGAGGTCGGTCAGCTCCTCGACGACGAAGCTCCCCTGGAGGGGGTTCTCGTTGTAGGCGAGGCCCCACTCCCGGTTGATGATGAGCTGGATGGCGAGGGCTCGCCGCACCGACTCCTCGGTCGGCGTCGTGATCGCCTCGTCGAAGGCGTTCGTGTGGAGGCTGTTGGCGTTGTCGTAGACGGCGCACAGCGCCTGGAGCGTCGTGCGGATGTCGTTGAAGGCGATCTCCTGCGCGTGCAGGGACCGCCCCGAGGTCTGGATGTGGTACTTGAGGCGCTGCGAGCGCTCGTTGGCGCCGTAGCGGTCGCGCATCGCGATCGCCCAGATGCGCCGGGCGACCCGGCCGATCACCGTGTACTCGGGGTCCATGCCGTTGGAGAAGAAGAAGGAGAGGTTCGGCGCGAAGTCGTCGACGCGCATGCCCCGCGCGAGGTAGGCCTCGACGTAGGTGAAGCCGTTGGCGAGGGTGAAGGCGAGCTGGGTGATGGGGTTCGCGCCGGCCTCGGCGATGTGGTAGCCGGAGACGGACACCGAGTAGAAGTTCTCCATCTCGTGGGCGATGAAGTACTCCTGGATGTCGGCCATCACCTTGAGGGAGAACTCGGTCGAGAAGATGCAGGTGTTCTGGCCCTGGTCCTCCTTCAAGATGTCGGCCTGGACCGTGCCGCGCACCTGTCGCAGCGCACGGGCTCGCACGAGCTCGGCCTCCTGCGCGCTCGGCGGGCGGCCGTGCTCGGCGCGGAAGCGCTCGAGCTGCTGGTCGATCGCCGCGTTGAGGAACATGGCGAGGATCGCCGGTGCCGGCCCGTTGATCGTGAGCGAGACGGAGGTCGTCGGCGCGCACAGGTCGAAGCCCTCGTAGAGGGCCTCCATGTCCTCGAGGGTGGCGACCGAGACGCCGGACGTGCCGATCTTGCCGTAGACGTCGGGGCGCTCGTCGGGGTCGAAGCCGTACAGGGTGACCGGGTCGAAGGCCGTCGAGAGTCGGGCGGCGGGCTGGCCGTCGGCGAGGAGGTGGAACCGGCGGTTCGTGCGCAGCGGGTCGCCCTCGCCGGCGAACATGCGCGTCGGCTCCTCGCCCTCGCGCTTGAAGGGGAAGACCCCGGCGGTGAAGGGGAAGCGGCCCGGGAGGTTCTCGGCGCGCAGCCACCGGTAGAGCTCGCCGTCGTCCGCGCTCGTCGGCAGCGCGACGCGCGGCACCCTCGTGCCCGCGAGGGAGTAGCGGGCGAGGCGGACGGTGCGCACGCCGCCCGCTCCGTCGAGCTCGAGCTCCTCGCCGGCGTAGGCGGCGGCTGCCTCCCGGAACGACTCGAGCAGGGCGTCGGTCTCGGCGTGCACCGCTGCCTCGGCGGCGTCGCGCAGCGCCGCGATCTCCCCGAGGCCGACGTGCTCGGCCTCGGCGAGGGCGGCGACCTCGGCGAGCTGCTGGCGCCGGCGCAGCGCCCGGGCCTGCTCGGCCGTCGTCTCGTGGTAGGCGCGCACGGTGGCCGCGATCTCGGCGAGGTAGCGGGAGCGCTCGGCGGGGACGAGGCTCGCGGCGCGGCTCGAGGCGGCCGTGGCGACCGGAGCGAGCGCCCCGCCGCCGGCCGCGGCCAGCGCGCCGGGCACGAGCCGGTCGCGAAGGTGCTGGTAGAGGGCGGTCACCCCGTCGTCGTTGAAGTGCGAGGCGACCGTGCCGAACACGGGCGCCTCCTCGTTCGCGCTCGAGGTGCCGAGGTGCTCGCGCGCCCAGTGGCGGCGCACGTCGCGCAGGGCGTCGCGCGCGCCCTGCCGGTCGAACTTGTTGATCGCCACGACGTCCGCGAGCGCGAGCATCTCGATCTTCTCGAGCTGGGAGGCGGCGCCGTACTCGGGGGTCATGACGTAGAGCGAGACGTCGGCGACATCGACGATCGCCGCGTCCCGCTGGCCGATGCCGGGGGTCTCGACGATGACGAGGTCGTAGCCGGCGGCCCGGAAGGCGTCGACGACGGCCGGCACGTGCTCGGGCACCTCGGCGACCGAGGTGCGCGTCGCCATCGAGCGGAAGAAGACGAGCGGGGTGTCGATGGCGTTCATGCGGATGCGGTCGCCGAGCAGCGCGCCGCCACCGCGTCGGCGAGTCGGGTCGATCGCGAGCAGCGCGATGCGCAGCTTGTCGCCGAGGTCGAGCCGGAAACGCCGGAGGAGCTCGTCGGTGAGCGACGACTTGCCCGAGCCCCCCGTGCCGGTGACGCCGAGGACGGGGACGTGGCGCCGCCGAGCTGCCGCGGCGATCTCGGCTCGGGCCGCCTCGTCGAGCCTCCCCTGCTCGAGGGCGGTGATCGTCCGGGCCAGCGCGAGCTGGTCGCCGAGGTACAGGTCGGCGAGGCGGGGCGGGCTCGACGCGAGGTCCCGGTCGCACTCCTCGACGAGCAGGTTCACCATCCGGGCGAGGCCGAGGCGCTGGCCGTCGTCGGGGGAGAAGATCTTGCGCACGCCGTAGGCCTCGAGCTCGGCGATCTCGGCGGGGACGATGACGCCGCCGCCGCCCCCGTAGACGAGGACGTCGCCGCGCCCCGCGTCGCGCAGGCAGTCGACGAGGTACTTGAAGTACTCGACGTGCCCCCCCTGGTAGGAGCTGACGGCGACGCCCTGCACGTCCTCGGCCACCGCGGCGGCGACGACCTCGGCGACGGAGCGGTTGTGGCCGAGGTGGATCACCTCCGCTCCCTGTGCCTGCAGGAGGCGGCGGATCAGGTTGATCGCCGCGTCGTGCCCGTCGAACAGGCTCGCCGCCGTGACGATGCGCACCGGGTGCACCGGACGGTGGAGGCCCGCTGGCGTGGCTGCGCGCTTCATAGGATTGACGATAGTCGTACATCCAACTATATGAGGTCCGTGCCAGCTGCCGTGCCCGGTCCGGTAACGTGCGGACGACGCCGACACGATCCCGGCCGCAAGGAGTCGTACCGTGGTCCGTCGCAGACCCCTGGCGTTCGATCCGATCGAGCTCGCGCGCGAGCAGTGGGTGGCGCACGGCTGGCCGGCCGCGGCACCGGGGATGGCCGCCGTGACCTCGATCATGCGGGCCCAGCAGCTCTACCTCGCTCGGGTCGAGGCCGTGCTGCGGCCCTTCGGCCTCACGTTCGCCCGCTACGAGCTGCTCATGCTGCTCTCCTTCAGCCGCACCGGGGCGATGCCGTTGAGCCGCGTCGGCGCCCGCCTCCAGGTCCACCCGACGAGCGTCACGAACCTCGTCGACCGGCTGGAGCGCCAGCGCCTCGTCGAGCGGCTCCCGCACCCGACGGACCGCCGGACGACGCTCGCCGCCATCCTCCCCGCGGGGCGGGACGTCGCCGAGAAGGCGACCGCTGCCCTGAACGAGGAGGTCTTCGAGGCCCCCGGCCTCGACGAGGGGGACCTGCGCGACCTCTTCGCCATCCTCCGGCGCCTGCGCGTCGCCTCGGGGGACATCGATCCCGCGCCCGAGGGCGCGCCGGCCTCGGGGCGCTCGCGCCGAGCGGCGCCCCAGGGCGGGCGGCGGCGGTGAGGCGGTGAGCGCGGCCGTGCCGGTCCGCTACGAGCCGCAGGGGCACGTCGGGGTGGTCCGCCTCGACGGGGGGCGGCTGAACGTGCTGTCGAGGGCGCTGCTCGACGAGCTCTCGGGCCTCGTCGCCTCGCTCGGTGCCGACCCGCCGCGCGCGCTCGTCCTCTGGGGCGGCGCAGCGCACTTCGCTGCCGGTGCGGAGGTGGCCGAGCTGGCGGACCCCGCGCGCGCCCCCGGCCTCCTCGACGCCTTCCGCCGCGCCTGCGATGGCCTCGCCGGCTTCCCGCGGCCGACGCTCGCGGCGGTCGCCGGCTACGCCCTCGGCGGCGGCCTCGAGCTCGCGCTCGCCTGTGACCTGCGCTTCGCCGCGGCCGGCGCCCGTCTCGGGCTGCCCGAGGTGACGCTCGGGATCATCCCCGGGGCCGGCGGCACCCAGCGCCTGGCGCGCCTCGTCGGGCCCGCGCGCGCGAAGGAGCTCATCTTCACCGGCCGCCACGTCCCCGCTGCCGAGGCCCTCGCCATGGGGCTCGTCGACCGGGTGGTCGACGACGGCGCCCTGCTCGAGGAGGCGCTCTCCTTCACCGGCAGGCTCGCCACGGGCGCCGTGCTCGCCCAGTCGCTCGCCAAGCGGGCCGTCGACGCCGGCCTCGGCCGGCCGATCGCCGAGGGCCTGGACATCGAGCGGGCGGCGATGGACGAGGTGCTCGCAACCCAGGACGCGGCGAGAGGCATGGCGGCGTTCCTCGAGCGGCGCCGAGGGGAGGTCCGCTTTGCCGGCCAGTGATCGCCTCGGTGACGGCGGGGACGGCGCGATCGGGCGCGTCGGCGTCCTCGGCTGCGGCCAGATGGGGTCGGGGATCGCCGAGGTGTGTGCGCGCGCGGGCCTCGAGGTGCTCGTCGGCGAGGTAGACGGCGACGCGCTGCGCGCCGGGCGGTCCCGCATCGAGCGCTCCCTCGAGCGCGCGGCGCGCGCCGGCAAGCTCGGGGAGGACGAGCGCGCCGGCGTGCTCGAGCGGCTCGCGTTCACGACCGAGCTCGCCTCCTTCGCCGGCTGCGACCTCGTCGTCGAGGCGGTCGCCGAGGACGCGGCGCTGAAGCGGGAGCTGTTCGCCGCCCTCGACCGGCTCGTGGCCCCCGACGCCGTGCTCGCCTCGAACACGTCCTCGATCCCGATCGCCTCGCTCGCCGCGGCGACGACCCGACCCGAGCGCGTCGTCGGCCTCCACTTCTTCAACCCCGTGCCCGTCATGCCCCTCGTCGAGCTGACGAAGTCGCTGCTCACCGCCGACGCCGTGGCCGCCGCCGCCGAGCACTTCGTCCTCGGTCGGCTCGGCAAGCAGGTCATCCGTGCCCGTGACCAGGCTGGCTTCATCGTCAACGGTCTGCTCGTCCCCTACCTGCTCGGTGCGATCCGCATGCTCGAGACGGGCGCGGCGAGCGCCGAGGACATCGACCGCGGGATGGAGCTCGGCTGCGCGCACCCGATGGGCCCGCTGCGCCTCGCCGACTTCATCGGTCTCGACACGCTCCTCGCCATCGCCGAGACGCTCCACGCGGAGTACGGCGAGCCGAGCCTCGCCCCGAGCGCCCTGCTCCGGCGCATGGTCGAGGTGGGCCGGCTCGGCAGGAAGGCCGGCCAGGGCTTCTACCGCTACGAGGCCCCCGCGGGAGGTGCTGGGACCGGCGGGGGGTGAGGATCCAGCGAGGGGCACGGCCGCCGGTCCGCCCGGCGGCGGGCCGGTGAGGAGGGGGACATGCGAGTACCGCTCACGATCGGTGACTTCCTCGGGCGCGCCGCGCTCGTCTTCCCGGAGCGGACGGCGGTCGTCGACGAGCCGGGCGCGCCCGGCAGCCTCGGCGCCCTCTCCTACGGCGAGTTCGAGGCGCGCTCGCGCCAGGTGGCGCTCACCCTGCAGGAGATGGGGGTCGGGCCCGGGGACCGGGTCGCCATCGTCAGCCCGAACTCGGCGAGGTTCCTCCTCTCGTTCTTCGGCGTCTCGGCCTTCGGTCGCGTCCTCGTCCCCATCAACTACCGGCTGATCGCCGACGAGATCGCCTACATCGTCGAGCACTCGGGTTCGTCGGTCCTGCTCTACGACCCCGAGGTGGCCGAGGCGGTGGCCGGCGTGGCCGCGAAGCACAAGATCGCCCTCGACGGCGTCGCCGACGCGGAGCTGTTCGCGCCGGCTCCCGACGGACGGGCCCCCGAGCCGGTCGAGGTCGACGAGGACGCCGTCTGCTCGATCAACTACACCTCGGGTACGACGGCGCGTCCGAAGGGGGTGCAGCTCACGCACCGCAACTGCTGGCTCAACGCGGTGACCTTCGGCTGGCACACGACCGTGGTCGACCGCGACGTCTACCTGCACACGCTGCCCATGTTCCACTGCAACGGCTGGGGGATGCCCTACGCCGTGACGGCGATGGGCGGCCGCCACGTCGTGCAGCGCAAGGTCGACGGCGAGACGGTCCTCGCGCGCGTCGCGGCCGAGGGTGTCACGCTGCTGTGCGGGGCGCCGGCCGTCGTGGCGATGATCCTGGATGCCGCCGCCTGCCGGCGCGAGCGCGGCGAGGAGGTGCCGGGGCGGGGGAGGACCCGGATCGTCGTCGCCGGGGCGCCGCCGCCGTCGCGCACGATCGAGCGAGTCGAGACGGAGCTCGGCTGGGAGTTCATCCAGCTCTACGGCCTCACCGAGACGGCGCCGCTGCTCACGCTGAACCGCGCCCCCCTGGAGTGGGACGGGCTCGACGCCGCCGAGCGCGCACGGCGCCTCAGCCGGGCCGGTCCGCCGGGCGTCGGCGTCGCGCTGCGCATCGACGAGACCGGCGAGGTGCTCGCCCGCTCCAACCACGTCTTCAGCGGCTACTGGAACCAGCCCGAGGAGAGCGCAGCGTGCCTCGTCGACGGGTGGTTCCGCACCGGCGACGGCGGGTACCTCGAGGGCGCGTACACGGTGATCTCCGACCGCAAGAAGGACGTCATCATCACCGGCGGCGAGAACGTGTCCTCGATCGAGGTCGAGGACTGCCTGTACCAGCACCCGGCGGTCGCCGAAGTGGCGGTGATCGGGGTGCCGCACGAGCGGTGGGGCGAGACGGTGAAGGCGCTCGTCGTCCTGCGCGAGGGGGCGCACGCCGACGAGCGCGAGCTGATCGAGCACTGCCGGGCGCGCATGGCGCACTACAAGGCGCCGACGAGCGTCGAGTTCAGGGACTCGCTGCTGCGCACGGCGACCGGCAAGCTCCAGAAGTACCGGCTCCGCCAGCCGTACTGGGAGCGCTGAGCACCGAGCGCGCCCGGCTCGCGCGCGCCGCCGCGGCCCGCTGGCGACGCGTCGGCGCCGCGCCCGGGGCGAGCGTCCTCACAGGGCGTCGCTCCCGCGCTCGCCGGTCCGGATGCGCACCACCTCCTCGACCGGGAGCACCCAGACCTTGCCGTCGCCGATCCGGCCGGTGCGCGCCGTGTCGACGATCGACTCGACGACGTCCAGCGCGTCGCGGTCCTCGACGAGGATCTCGAGGCGGACCTTCGGCACGAGGTCGATCGTGTACTCGGCGCCCCGGTAGGTCTCGGTGTGGCCGCCCTGGCGGCCGAAGCCCTGCACCTCCGTGAGGGTGAGGCCCTGGACGCCGAGCGCCTTCAGCGACTCCTTCACCTCGTCGAGCTTGAAGGGCTTGATGACGGCCACGACGAGCTTCACTGCAGCACCACCTCCTGTGTGCGCGCGCCGAGGCGCTCGACCGCGCCCGAGCGCGTGGCGAGCTGCGGCGGCTCGACCTCCTCGTCGTGGATCGCCGCGTCCCCCTCCTCGAGCTCGGCCAGCGGGAAGCGCAGCGGGACGCGCAGCACGTAGCGGATGAGGAGGAGCAGCGCCGCGGTGACGAGGGCGTCCCAGCCGATGATGGTGCCGGCCGCTCCCAGCTGCACGAGGACGCGATCGGCGTTGCCGTAGAAGAGACCGGCGACGCCCTGCGCCTCGCGCCAGATGGCGGCGGTGTTCGACCGGCCGAAGGCGTACTCGACCATGTGCGGATCGGCGAAGAAGCCGGTGCACACGCCGCCGATCAGGCCGGCCAGGCCGTGCGTGTAGACGACCCCGAGCGCGTCGTCCACCCGCGAGAACGGTCGCACCCGCGGGAGGTAGGTCCAGGCGAGGAAGACGAGGAGGGAGGCGACGACGCCCATGATCGCGGCGCCGTTGGCGTTGACGAAGCCGGCTGCTGGCGTGATGCAGACCAGCCCGACGATCATGCCGTTCACGGCTCCGAGCAGCGTCGGCTTGCGCGCCGGCGCGACGAAGGTGTCGCAGACCACCCACGTGAGGAGGGCCGTGGCGGTGCACAGGTTCGTGTTCAGCACCGCGGCGGCGGCATCCGGCCCGGCGAAGAAGGGGTCGCCGCCGTTGAAGCCGTTCCAGCCGAGCCAGAGCAGCCCGGCGCCCACGGCGACGAGGAGGAGGTTCGTCGGCGGGAACGACTGGCGGTCGCGAGCGAGGCGCGGGCCGATCACCCACGCGGCGACGAAGCCGGTCACGCCGGCGGCGAGGTGGATGACGTAGCCGCCGGAGTAGTCGAGCGCGCCCTTCGAGGCCCAGTAGCCGCCGCCCCAGATGAGCATGGCGTTCACGGTGTACACGCACGTCGTCCACGCCGGGACGAAGATCAGCCAGGCCTTGAAGTTCATCCGGCCGAGGACGCTGCCGAGGAAGAGCAGCGGCGTGATGGCGGCGAAGACGAACTGGAAGTAGACCATCGTCGCGCCCGGCAGGTGCAGCGCCGGCGAGGAGGCGGCGAGGTTGGGGATCACGGCGCGCTGCTCGAGCGCGCCGGTGCCGGCGACCGAGCCGGGGTGGCCGAGGAAGCCGTCCAGGATGTTGGCGATGGGGGCCGCGCGCGTGCCCCCGCCCCCGAGGTGGAACGAGTCGCCGAAGCCCATCTTGTAGCCCCAGAAGACCCACACGACGAGGACGGCGGCGAAGGCGGAGAAGGCCATGAGCGTCGTGTTCACGGCCCACTTCTTCTTCACGAGGCCGCCGTAGAGGACGGCGACCCCGGGCAGGCTCATCAGGCCGACGAGCGTCGCCGCCGTGAGCTGCCAGGCGTTGTCCCCCGCGTTGAGCCAGCTCGGGTACGGAAAGTACACCCGCTCCTCCTTCTCGGCCGAGCCGCGGGCGCGGCCCGGCCGAGAACCTACGCACGGCGCGTTTCGCTCCCGTGCCACCGCCTTGAACGGCGTGTTAGCGCCGCGTGAACGGCGCGTGAAGCGAGCGTCAGCCGGCCTGGCGGGCGACCGCCTCGGCCGCGGCCCGCGCCGCCTCGGGGTCGCCGAGGTAGCGGACGGCGCGGACCTCGAGGGAGGCGTCGAGGTCGTAGACGCGGGGGATGCCGGTCGGGATCTCGAGGCCGACGATGTCGTCGTCGGAGATCTCCTCGAGGTACTTGCACAGCGCCCGGATCGAGTTGCCGTGGGCGACGACGAGGGCGTCGTGGCCGTGGGCGAGCACCGGCGCGATGGCGTCCACGTAGTAGGGCACGGCGCGCGCCACGACGTCGGCGAGGCACTCGCTCGCCGGGAGCGCGCGCCGGGGCACCGCGGCGTAGCGGGGGTCGTTGCGCGGGTGGTACGGCGAGTCCTCCTCGACGGGCGGCGGCGGCGTCCGGTAGCTCCGGCGCCAGATCCTGACCTGCTCGGCGCCGTGCCGGCGTGCCGTCTCCTTCTTGTCGAGCCCCTGGAGCGCCCCGTAGTGGCGCTCGTTCAGTCGCCAGTGCCGCTCCACGGGGAGGTAGGAGAGGCCGGCGGCGTCGAGGGCGATGTTCGCCGTGCGCACGGCCCGGGTGAGCACCGAGGTGAAGACGACCGCGATGCGCAGGTCGGCCTCGGCGGCGAGGAGGCGGCCTGCCTCGGCTGCCTCCCGCTCGCCGTTCGGGCTGAGGTCGACGTCGACCCATCCCGTGAACAGGTTCTCGGCGTTCCAGGCGCTCTCGCCGTGGCGGAGGAGGACGAGCCGGGCCACGGCGGCGACGCTAGCCGAGCCGGCCGACCCCTCGTCGCCCGGCCGGCAGGCCTGCCTAGTGTGGGGGCGATGCCCGCCTACGTCCTGCGCGTCTGGCTCGCCGACCGGCCGGGAGCCCTCGGCGCCGTGGCGAGCCGCATCGGCGCGGTCGGCGGCGACGTCGTCGGGATCGAGATCCTCGAGCGAGGCGCCGGCCGCGTCATCGACGAGCTCCTGCTCGAGCTCCCGAGCGAGGACCGCGTCTCGCTCATGCTCGCCAAGCTCGCCGAGCTCGACGCCGTCGACGTCGAGGACGTCCGGGCGATCGAGGGCGCCGGCCGCCCGCTCGCCGAGCCGCTCGAGGTGGCAGCCGACCTCCTCGGCGCGCGCTCGGTGGCCGACCTGCTCGCCGCGCTCGCCGGCGGGGTCGCGTCAGCCTCGGCTGCGGAGTGGGTGGCGGTCCTCGACCCCGACGAGCCGGCGGTGCTCAGCGCCGCCGGCAGCCCGCCGCCGGCGCCGTGGCTCGAGGCCTTCGTCGCGGGCACGAGCGCCGGCGCGGGGCCGCACGACGCGCCGGGGGCGTCGGTGCGCGACGTCGCGTGGGCACGCCTCGAGGGGACCGGCCTGGTCCTCCTCGCCGGTCGCAGCGGCCGCCCCTACCGGGACCGCGAGCGCCGGCAGCTCGCGGCCCTGGCGCGCATCGCCGGGCAGCACTGGCACCACCTCGTCGTCGTCGAGGGCATGCGCGTCCACCCCACCCGCTTCTCCTGACGGGCACCCTCCGTTCTGGCGGGGCGCGCCACAAGGTTGACACGGAGACGCTCAACTTCGTTACACTGACTGCTGTCAGGAACGGAGCGCGCCGGACGCGAGGTTGTCGAGGGCGCGGGTACGAAGGATCGGAGGCAGCGGCATGCCTAAGGCGGTCGGCATCGACCTCGGGACGACGAACTCCGTCGTCTCCACCCTCGAGGGCGGCGAGCCCACGGTCATCCCGAACGCGGAGGGGAGCCGCACGACACCCTCCGTCGTGGCCTTCTCGAAGACGGGCGAGGTGCTCGTCGGCGAGGTCGCCAAGCGGCAGGCGATCACGAACCCGGAGCGCACGATCCGCTCGGTGAAGCGCCACATGGGCACGAACTGGAAGATCGACATCGACGGCAAGGCCTACACGGCGCAGGAGATCTCGGCGCGCATCTTGCAGAAGCTGAAGCGCGACGCCGAGGCGTACCTGGGGGACACGGTCACCCAGGCGGTCATCACGGTGCCCGCCTACTTCGACGACGCGCAGCGCACCGCGACGAAGGAGGCCGGCACCATCGCGGGGCTCGAGGTGCTGCGGATCATCAACGAGCCGACCGCCGCGGCGCTCGCCTACGGCCTCGACAAGGAGGGCGCGGACCAGACGGTCCTCGTCTTCGACCTCGGCGGCGGCACCTTCGACGTGTCGATCCTCGAGATCGGCGAGGGCGTCTTCGAGGTGAAGGCGACCTCCGGCAACACCCACCTCGGCGGCGACGACTGGGACCAGCGGATCATCGACTGGCTCGTGAAGTCGTTCAAGGACACCGAGGGCGTCGACCTCTCGAACGACAAGATGGCGATGCAGCGCCTGAAGGAGGCCGCGGAGAAGGCGAAGATCGAGCTGTCGAGCGTCCAGGAGACGTCGATCAACCTGCCGTTCATCACGGCCACGGCCGAGGGCCCCAAGCACCTCGACATGAAGCTGACGCGCTCGAAGTTCCAGGAGCTCACGGCTGACCTCGTCGACGCCTGCCGCGGGCCGTTCGAGCAGGCGATCAAGGACGCCTCGCTCACCAAGGACCGGATCGACCACGTCATCCTCGTCGGCGGGTCGACCCGGATGCCGGCCATCCAGGAGCTCGTCCAGAGCCTGACCGGCAAGGAGCCGCACAAGGGCGTCAACCCCGACGAGGTCGTCGCGGTCGGCGCCGCCATCCAGGCGGGCGTCCTGAAGGGCGAGGTGAAGGACGTCCTGCTGCTCGACGTGACGCCGCTCAGCCTCGGCATCGAGACGAAGGGCGGGATCATGCACCGCCTCATCGAGCGGAACACGACGATCCCGACGAAGCGCTCCGAGGTGTTCACGACGGCCGAGGACAACCAGCCCTCCGTCGAGATCCACGTCCTCCAGGGCGAGCGCGAGATGGCCGCCTACAACAAGACGCTCGGCAAGTTCCAGCTCGTGGACCTGCCGCCCGCCCCCCAGGGCGTGCCCCAGATCGAAGTCACCTTCGACATCGACGCGAACGGCATCGTGCACGTCTCCGCCAAGGACCGGGCGACGGGCAAGGAGCAGTCGATGACGATCACCGGGCAGTCCTCCCTCCCGCGCGAGGACATCGAGCGCATGATCCGCGACGCGGAGCAGCACGCCGAGGAGGACCGCCGCCGGCGCGAGGAGGCCGAGACGCGCAACAACGCCGACACCCTCATCTACCGGACCGAGAAGCTGCTGCGCGACGAGGGCGACAAGTTCAGCGGCGACGAGAAGGACAAGGTGGAGTCGGCGCTGCGCAGGCTGAAGGAGGCGGTGTCGGGCAGCGACGTCGGCGCGATCCGGACGGCCACCGACGAGCTCGTGCGCGCCTCGCAGGCCTTCGCCCAGCGGCTGTACGAGCAGGCGTCGGCTGCCTCGTCCGCGGCCTCGACGAGCGCCGCGCAGGGCCAGCAGGCGAGCGACGAGGAGGTCGTCGACGCCGAGATCGTCGACGAGCCCGGCGCGGCAGGGGCATGAGTAGCGGCGAGGCGAACCCGGAGGGCCTCGACGCGCGGGCGGCGGACCTCGCGCCCCAGGGCGAGGCCGCGCCCGGGTCCGAGGCGCCCGAGAACGGGGACCGCCAGGCGGGCCAGCCCGAGAACGGGGTCCGCGAGGCACCGGTGGAAGCCGTCGCGCCCGAGGCGGGCGCCGTCGACGGCGCGCCGCCGCCGTCGCCCGAGCCGGCGGACCTCGCGCAGCTCGCCGCGGAGCGCGACGAGTACCTCGACACCCTGCGCCGGCTGCAGGCGGAGTTCGACAACTACCGCAAGCGGACGATCCGCCAGCAGACGGCGCTCCTCGAGCGCGCCGCCGAGCAGCTGCTCGAGCGGCTGCTCCCCGCCCTCGACGCGCTCGGGCTCGCGATCGCCCACGCGAGGGAGGACGAGAGCGGCCGGGTCGCCATCGAGTCGCTCGAGCAGGTCGAGTCGCTCTTCTGGGACATCCTCGCCAAGGAGGGGCTCGAGCGGATCGACGCCGCCTCGGTGGCCTTCGACCCGCACGTCCACGACGCCGTGGCGCACGAGGGCGGGGCAGACGGCGAGGGCGGCCCGGGGGCGGTCGTCGTGGAGGTGCTGCGCCCCGGCTACGCGCTGAAGGGCCGCGTGCTGCGCCCCGCGATGGTGAAGGTGCGAGGCTGAGGAAGGCGGTCGATGGCGCCCCAGCGGGAGTGGTTCGAGACCGACTACTACGCCGTGCTCGGCGTCTCGCCCGACGCGACGGACAAGGAGATCACCCGCGCCTACCGCAAGCTCGCGAAGCAGTACCACCCGGACGCCAACCCCGGCTCCGAGGAGCGCTTCAAGGAGATCACCGCGGCCTACGACGTGCTCGGCGACCCCGAGCGCCGCAAGGAGTACGACGAGGTGCGCCGCCTCGGCGCCGGCGGTGGCTTCGGCGGCGCCGGGGGCTTCAACTTCCGCATCGACGACCTGAGCGACCTCTTCGGGGGGCTGTTCCGTGGCGGCGGGGGGATGTCGCGCCGGAGGTCCGGCGCCGCGCCCCAGCGGGGCGCCGACCTCGAGGCGCAGCTCCACCTCTCCTTCGACGAGGCGGTCGAGGGCGTGGTGACGACGGTGAACGTCACGAGCGGGGCCGTGTGCTCGACGTGCGGCGGCTCGGGCTCGCGCCCGGGCACGGCGCCGGTCGTCTGCCCGCGCTGCGGCGGGAGCGGCGTCGTGAACGACAACCAGGGGTTCTTCTCGCTGTCCTCGCCCTGCCCGGAGTGCGGCGGGCGGGGCACGAAGGTGGTCGACCCCTGCCCGACGTGCTTCGGCACGGGGGTGGAGCGGCGCGAGCGTCGCGTCAAGGTGCGGATCCCCCCGGGGGTGAGCGACGGGCAGCGGATCCGGGTGAAAGGGCGCGGCCAGCCCGGGCGTGCCGGCGGCCCGCCCGGCGACCTCTACGTCGTCGTCCACGTCGCGCCCCACCCGCTGTTCGGGCGGCGCGGCCGCGACCTCACGCTCAACGTCCCGGTGACCTTCCCGGAGGCCGCGCTCGGGGCCACGATCACGGTGCCCTCCCTCGACGGCCCGGTGCGCCTGAAGCTGCCCCCGGGCACGAGGACGGGCAAGACCTTCCGGGTGCGGGGCCGGGGCCTGACAAAGGGCGGCCCCCCGGGCGACCTCCTCGTCACCGTCGAGGTCGTCGTGCCGACCGAGCTGAACGAGGCCCAGCGCAAGGCGCTCGAGGCGCTCGCGCGCGCGACGTCGACCTCGCCGCGGGCGCACCTCGGGGTGGACCAGTGAGCGGCGAGGCGCGCCGGGCGCTCTACGTGATCTCGGTGGCCGCCGAGCTCGCCGGCGTGCACCCCCAGACGCTGCGCACCTACGAGCGCAAGGGGCTGCTCGACCCGGCGCGCACCGGCGGGGGCAGCAGGCGCTACTCCGATGCCGACATCGCCAGGCTGCGCAGGATCCAGGAGCTGACGGCCGAGCGCGTGAGCCTCGAGGGGGTGCGCCGGGTCCTCGCCCTCGAGGCGGAGGTGGCCCGCCTGCGGCGCGAGCTCGAGGCCGCCCGGCGCGAGGCGCGCGCCGCGGTCGAGGCAGCCCACCGCCAGTACCGCAGGGACCTCGTGCCGCTGCGCGCCGAGCGGCTGCCGGCGCGCCTCGGCGGCCGGGTGCCGCCGGGCTCGACGGCGATCGGCGCGAACCGAGGACGCTCGTAGCGAGGAGACGAGATGGCGCTTGACGCGAGCCGCTTCACGCTGAAGACGCAGGAGGCCCTCCAGGAGGCCACCCGCCTCGCCGAGGCCGGCCGGAACGCGGAGGTGACCCCGGCGCACTTCCTCCTCGCCGCGCTCGGCCAGGAGGGCGGCATCGCCGTCCCGATCCTCGACCGGCTCGGGGTCGCGCCGCTCGCGCTGCGCAACCGCCTGAGCGAGGAGGTGGCGAAGCTGCCTCGCGCCTACGGGGGCCAGGGCCCGCAGCTCTCGCGCCGGCTCGTGGAGGCGCTCGAGGAGGGGCAGCGCTTCCAGAAGGAGATGGGGGACGAGTACCTCTCGGTCGAGCACGTGCTGCTCGCCCTGGCGGGCGAGCTCGGGGTCGACCGCGAGCGGCTCCTCGCCGCGCTCCGGTCCGTGCGCGGGGCCCAGCGCGTCACCTCGCCGAACCCCGAGGAGAGCTACCAGGCGCTCGAGAAGTACGGGCGGGACCTCACCGAGCTCGCCCGCCAGGGCAAGCTCGACCCGGTCATCGGGCGCGACGAGGAGATCCGCCGGGTCATCCAGGTGCTGTCGCGCCGCACGAAGAACAACCCGGTGCTGATCGGCGAACCGGGCGTCGGCAAGACGGCGATCGTCGAGGGCCTCGCCAACCGCATCGTCGAGGGGGACGTCCCCGACAGCCTGCGGCGCAAGCGGGTGATCGCCCTCGACCTCGCGGGGATGGTGGCGGGCGCCAAGTACCGGGGCGAGTTCGAGGAGCGCCTGCGCGCCGTCCTGCGCGAGATCACCGAGTCCGAGGGCGAGGTCGTCACCTTCATCGATGAGCTCCACACGATCGTCGGGGCCGGGGCCGCCGAGGGGGCGATGGATGCCGGCAACATGATCAAGCCGATGCTGGCGCGCGGCGAGCTGCGGATGATCGGCGCGACGACGCTCGACGAGTACCGCAAGCACATCGAGAAGGACGCCGCGCTCGAGCGGCGCTTCCAGCCGATCTACGTCGGGCCGCCCTCGGTCGCGGACACGATCGCCATCCTGCGCGGCCTGAAGGAGCGCTACGAGGTCCACCACGGGGTCCGCATCCAGGACTCCGCGCTCGTCGCCGCGGCGGTGCTCTCCGACCGCTACGTGAGCGGCCGCTTCCTGCCCGACAAGGCGATCGACCTCGTCGACGAGGCGGCGAGCCGCCTGCGCATCGAGATCGACTCGATGCCGACCGAGATCGACGTCGTGACCCGGCGCATCCGCCAGCTCGAGATCGAGCGGGTCGCCCTCGCCAAGGAGAGCGACCCGGCGTCGCGCGAGCGCCTCGCCAAGCTCGACGAAGAGCTCGCGAACCTGCGCGAGCAGGAGTCCGCGATGACCGCCCACTGGCAGGCCGAGCGCGAGGCGATCACGACGATTCGCGAGCTGAAGGGGCGTCTCGAGTCGCTGCGCTCGGACGCGGAGCGCCACGAGCGCGACGGCAACCTCCAGGCCGCGGCGGAGATTCGCTACGGCGAGCTGCCCGCGCTCGAGCGCCGGATCGCCGAGGCGACCGACCGCCTCGCCGAGCTGCAGTCGCACCAGAAGATGCTGAAGGAGGAGGTCGACGCCGAGGACATCGCCGAGGTCGTCTCGCGCTGGACCGGCGTGCCGGTGACGAACCTGCTCGAGAGCGAGGTGCAGAAGCTCGTCCACATGGAGGACGCCCTGCGCCGGCGCGTCGTCGGCCAGGACGAGGCGGTGCGCGTCGTGGCGAACGCCATCCGGCGCAGCCGGGCCGGCCTCGCCGACCCGCACCGGCCGATCGGCTCCTTCCTCTTCCTCGGCCCGACGGGAGTCGGCAAGACCGAGCTCGCGCGCTCGCTCGCGGCCTTCCTCTTCGACGACGAGCGGGCGATGGTCCGCATCGACATGGGCGAGTACCAGGAGCGCCACACCGTGGCGCGCCTCGTCGGCGCCCCGCCCGGCTACGTCGGCTACGAGGAGGGCGGCCAGCTCACGGAGGCGGTGCGGCGCCGGCCGTACGCGGTGGTGCTCCTCGACGAGATCGAGAAGGCGCACCCGGACGTCTACAACGTGCTGCTCCAGGTGCTCGACGACGGCCGCCTCACCGACGGCCAGGGCCGGACGGTGGACTTCACGAACGTCGTGCTCATCATGACCTCGAACCTCGCCGGCGACCCGCTCGACCACTTCAAGCCGGAGTTCGTCAACCGCATCGACGAGATCGTGCGCTTCCGTCCGCTCGGGCGCGAGGACCTCGCGGCGATCGTCGACATCCAGCTCCAGCGCCTCGCCGAGCGCGTCGCCGAGCGGCGGCTCGAGCTCGACGTCTCGCCCGAGGCGCGCGAGCTGCTCGCGCAGCGCGGCTACGACCCGGTCTTCGGCGCCCGCCCGCTGCGGCGCGTCATCCAGCGCGAGCTCGGCGACCCGCTCGCCCTCGCGCTGCTCGAGGGCCGCTACCCGGAGGGCGCGACGGTGCACGTCGGCGTGGAGAACGGCGCCTTCGTGCTGAGCTGAGCGCCCGTCTCGGCCCGACAGGCCCCCGGCTACACTCCGACCGGTCGATCCGGAGGTGCTGCGTGCCCGCGACCGTGGTGGTCGGAACCCAGTGGGGCGACGAGGGCAAGGGGAAGCTCACCGACCTGCTCGCCAAGGAGATGCGGCTCGTCGTCCGCTACCAGGGCGGGCACAACGCGGGCCACACGATCGTCGTGGACGGCGAGACCTTCGCCCTCCAGCTCGTCCCGAGCGGGGTGCTCTACCCGCACACGATCCCGGTGATCGGCAACGGCGTCGTCGTCGACCCCGCCGTGCTCGTCGCCGAGTGCGACGCCCTCGAGGCCCGCGGCATCGACACGAGCCGCCTCGTCGTCTCGGGGAACGCGCACCTCATTATGCCCTACCACTACGAGATCGACCGGGCCGCGGAGCGCTCGCTCGGCCGCTCGAAGCTCGGGACGACGAGGCGCGGCATCGGCCCCGCCTACGCCGACAAGGCGGCGCGCGTCGGGATCAGGGTCCAGGACCTGCTCGACGAGAAGATCTTCCGCCAGAAGCTGGAGGTCGCGCTGCGCGAGAAGAACGCCGTGCTCGCCAAGGTGTACAACCGGCTCTCGCTCGACTTCGAGGAGATCGCGCACCGCTACCTCGACGAGCTGGCGCCGCGGCTCGCGCCGATGATCGGCGACACGGTGAGCCTCGTCCACGAGGCGCTCGAGGCCGGCGAGAACGTCATGCTCGAGGGGGCCCAGGCGACCTTCCTCGACCTCGACCACGGCACCTACCCGTACGTCACGTCGTCGAACCCGACCGCCGGTGGGGCCTGCGTCGGCTCGGGCATCGGCCCCCTCGACGTCAACCGGGTCGTTGGCATCGCCAAGGCCTACGTGACGCGCGTCGGCGCGGGACCCTTCCCGACCGAGGTCGACGGTGAGCTCGCGGACCTCCTCGTCGAGCGCGGCCAGGAGTACGGGACGAACACGGGCCGGCGCCGCCGGCCCGGGTGGCTCGACCTCGTCATGCTGCGCCAGGCGGTGCGGCTCAACTCCGTCACGGAGATCGCCCTCACGAAGCTCGACGTCCTCTCGGCCCTGCCGAGGCTCAAGGTCTGCGTCGGCTACGAGGCCGACGGGCGCCGGCTCGAGCGCGTCCCCTACCACCAGTCGCTCCTGCACCGCGTCACCCCCGTCTACGAGGAGCTGCCCGGCTGGCAGGAGGACCTGTCGGGGGCGACGTCGGCCGCCGACCTGCCGCGGGCGGCGCGCGACTACGTGGCGGTCATCGCCGAGCACGCGGGCGTGCCGGTCACGCTCGTCGGCGTCGGCCCGGCCCGGGAGCAGTACGTCGCCTTCGCCGCGTGAGCGGCGCGCGATGCGCGTCTGCGTCGTCGGCTCCGGAGCGCGCGAGCACGCCCTCGCGCACGTGCTGGCGCGCAGCGCCGACGTCGTCGCCACCCCGGGCAACCCCGGGATCGACGGTGTCTCCGCCGAGGGGCACCGCCTCGTGTCGACGCCGGCCCCGCCCGAGGAGGTCGACGCCGACCTCTTCGTCGTGGGCCCCGAGGCGCCGCTCGTCGCCGGCCTGGCGGACCGCCTTCGGGCACGGGGGGCGGCGGTGGTCGGCCCCGGGGCGGCCGGGGCCGCCCTCGAGGGCTCGAAGGCCTTCATGAAGCGGCTCGCTGCCGCAGCCGGGGTGCCGACGGCCCGCTTCGGGGTGTTCGATCGCCTCGACGAGGCCGAGGCCTTCCTCGCGTCGCTGCCGGGTCCCTACGTCGTGAAGACGGACGGCCTCGCCGCGGGCAAGGGCGTCCTCGTCACGGCCGACCTCGCCGAGGCGCGCGCCGACGCCCGGGCGAAGCTCTCGGGCGCGGCCTTCGGCGACGCCGGGCGACGCATCGTCGTCGAGGAGGGCCTCGAGGGGCCGGAGCTCTCCCTCCTCGTGCTCTGCGACGGTCGGCGTGCCCTGCCGCTGCCGCCGGCGCGCGACTTCAAGCGGGCGCTCGACGGGGACGCCGGCCCGAACACCGGCGGGATGGGGGCGTACTCGCCGGTGCCCGACGCGAACGCCGAGGTCGTCGGCGAGGTCATGGCTCGCATCGTCGAGCCGACGCTCGCCGAGCTCGGGCGGCGCCGGATCGACTACCGGGGTGTCCTCTACGCGGGGTGCATGCTGACCGCGGCCGGGCCGGTGCTCATCGAGTACAACGTCCGCTTCGGCGACCCGGAGGCCGAGGTGGTCCTCCCCCGGCTTCGCGGGGACGTCGCCGGCCTCCTGCACCGCGCGGCCACCGGGCGCCTCCCGGACGCCTGCGAGGTCGCCGACGACGCCGCCGTGTGCGTCGTCGTCGCCTCGCCCGGCTACCCGCTCGCCCCGCGCCTCGGCGGGGCCGTCACCGGCCTCGACGAAGCCGCTACGGTCGAGGGCGTGACCGTCTTCCACGCGGGGACGAGGCGCGCCGCCGACGGCACGCTGCGCGCCGGCGGGGGGCGCGTGCTCGCCGTGACGGCCGTGCGCCCGAGCCTCGCCGCGGCGCGCGCCGCGGCCTACGAGGCGGTGGGCCGGATCCGCCTCGCCGGCGCGACCTTCCGGCGCGACATCGGGGCCGACGCACCGAGCGAGGCGGCGTCACGGTGATCGGCCGCTACGCGCTGCCGGAGATGGCCGCCCTCTTCGGCGACGAGGCGCGCCTCGCGCGCTGGCTCGAGGTCGAGGTGCTCGCCGTCGAGGCGTGGGCGAAGCTCGGCGTCGTCCCAGCGGCCGACGCGGCCGAGGTGCGTCGTCGCGCCCCGGTCGTCGACGCCGCGTTCGTGCGGCGCGTCGCCGAGCGCGAGCAGGTCACCGACCACGACGTCGCCGCCTTCGTCGACGTCGTCCAGGAGGCCATCGGCCTGCCGGCCGGCGCCTGGGTCCACTACGGCCTCACCTCGGCCGACGTCGTCGACACGGCCCTGTCCGCCACGCTCGTCGCCGCGAGCGACCTGCTCCTCGAGGCCTCGAGCGCGCTCGTCGCGACGCTGAAGCGCCGGGCCGTCGAGCTCGCGGACGTGGCCATGGTCGGGCGCACCCACGGCATGCACGCCGAGCCGACGACCTTCGGCGCGAAGCTCGCCCTCTTCTGCCTGCAGGTGGCGCGCGACCGCGAGCGCCTCCGGCGCGCGCGCCGGGCGGTGGCGGTGGGCAAGCTGTCGGGAGCGGTGGGGACGTACTCGAACGTCGACCCGGCGGTCGAGGCCTACGTCTGCGAGGCGCTCGGGCTCGAGCCGGTGCCGGCCACCCAGGTGATCGCCCGGGACCGCCACGCCGAGTACCTCTACGCCCTCGCCTCGACCGGCACGACCCTCGAGGCGCTCGCGACCGAGCTGCGCCACCTCCAGCGCAGCGAGGTGGCCGAGACCGAGGAGCCCTTCGGGGCGGGCCAGAAGGGCTCCTCCGCGATGCCGCACAAGCGCAACCCGATCACGGCCGAGCGCATCGTCGGGCTCTCGCGCGTGCTGCGCGGCTACCTCGTCGCCGGCCTCGAGGACGTCGCGCTCTGGCACGAGCGCGACATCTCCCACAGCTCGGTCGAGCGCATCGTGCTGCCCGACGCGAGCCTCGCCTGCTACTACGGCCTGCGGCGCATGGAGCGGCTCGTCGCCGGCCTGGTCGTCAACGCCGGGCGCATGCGCGAGAACCTGCTCGTCGGCTCGCTCGGCCTCGTCTTCTCCCAGCCGGTGCTCCTCGCGCTCGTGGCCTGCGGCGCGAGCCGCGACGCCGCCTACCGCATCGTGCAGCGCGACGCCCGCCTCGCCGCCGAGTCGCGCCGGCCCTTTCGCGCCGTGCTCGAGGAGGACCCCGAGGTCGCCGAGCTCCTCGCCGGGCGCGGCCTCGCCGCGACGCTCGACGAGGCGTTCGACCTCGAGCGGGCGCTCCGGCACGTCCACCGCACCATCGACGCACTGGAGGGGGTCGAGTGATGGCCATCGCGCCCGCGTACTCTGGCAAGGTCCGTGACATCTACGACGTCGGGGACGGGAGGCTGCTCATGGTGGCCTCCGACCGCATCTCGGCGTTCGACCGCGTCTTCGCCGAGCCCATCCCCGACAAGGGGCGGGTGCTCACGGCGATGACCGCCTTCTGGAGCGAGGAGCTCGCCGGGATCGCCCCGACCCACCTCATCACGACCGACCCGGGCGCGTTCCCGCCCGAGGCGGCCGACATCGGCGACGTCGCGGGACGGGCGATGCTCGTGCGCCGGGCCGAGATGCTCCCGATCGAGTGCATCGTGCGCGGCTACCTCGCCGGCTCGGCCTGGAAGGAGTACCGCGCCACCCAGACGATGCACGGCACGCCGCTGCCCGCGGGCCTGCGGGAGTCCGACCGGCTCCCCGAGCCGGTCTTCACGCCCTCGACGAAGGCGACCGAGGGCCACGACGTCAACATCTCCTTCGAGGAGGCGGTGGAGCTCGTCGGCGCGCGGCTCGCGGCGCGCGCCCGGGAGATCTCGCTGCGCGCCTACGCGGCGGGGGCGCGGCGCGCCCTCGAGCGGGGGATCGTCATCGCCGACACGAAGTTCGAGCTCGGTCTCATCGACGGGGAGCTCGCCATCTGCGACGAGATCCTGACGCCCGACTCCTCGCGCTTCTGGCCGGCGGACGCGTGGTCGCCGGGGTCGGCACCGCCCTCGTTCGACAAGCAGCCGGTGCGGGACTGGGCGGAGTCGACCGGCTGGGACAAGGAGTCGCCGCCGCCGCCGCTGCCCGCCGAGGTCGTCGCCGCGACGCGCGACCGCTACGTCGCCGCCTACGAGAAGATCTCCGAGCGCCGCTTCGCCGACTGGTGGGGCGTCGCGCCCTGCGCGCCGTGAACTTCGAGGTCGCCGTCGAGGTCCGGGGGCTGGAGGGCATCGCCGACCCCGAGGGCCAGACGATCGAGCGGGCGCTGCCCGCCCTCGGCTTCGCCGGCGTGCGCAACGTGCGGGTCGGCAAGCTGGTGCGCTTCGCGCTCGAGGCCAGCGACGAGGAGGGTGCGCGGCGCGAGGTCGAGGAGATGTGCGCGCGCCTGCTCGCCAACCCGGTCATCGAGCGCGCCTCGATCACCATCGCGCCGGCGCCATGAGCGCGACCGTCGGCGTGGTCACCTTCCCCGGCTCCAACTGCGAGCACGACGTCGCCGCGGCGCTCGAGCTCCTCGGCGCGAGCGCCCGCCTCGTGTGGCACGCGAGCGACGACCTCCGTGGCCTCGACGCCGTCGTCCTCCCCGGCGGCTTCGCCCACGGCGACTACCTGCGACCCGGCGCGATCGCCCGCTTCTCGCCGGTGACGGGGGCGATCGCCCGCTTCGCCGCGGAGGGCGGACCGGTGCTCGGGATCTGCAACGGCTTCCAGGTGCTCACCGAGGCCGGTCTGCTGCCGGGCGCGCTCCGGCGCAACGCCGGCCTGCGCTTCATCTGCGACACGGTGACCTGCGAGGTCGCCTCGCAGGCGTCGGTGCTCACCGCCGGCGTCCCGGTCGGGACGCGCCTTCGTCTGCCCATCAACCACTACGAGGGCAACTACACCTGCGACGCGGCGACCCTCGCCCGCCTCGAGGCGAACGGGCAGGTCGTGCTGCGCTACGTGAAGAACCCGAACGGGTCGACTGCCTCGATCGCCGGCGTGGCGAACGAGGCGGGCAACGTCGTCGGGTGCATGCCGCACCCCGAGCGAGCGAGCTCGGCGCTGCTCGGCTCCGAGGACGGGCTCGTGCTCCTCGGCGCCTTCCTCGGCGCGTGCGCGCCGTCGCCCCGCCGGCTCGGGCAGCCGTCGGCCTCGGCCGCCCGCTAGGCGCTGCGGTGGATCCCCGCCCGGCGCAGCACCTCGGCCGGCACCCCCGCCTCGCGCCAGGTCGAGTAGTCGATGCCCTTGCGCGCCCCGTAGGCGGCGGCGGCCTCGACGAAGGCGGCCTCGAGCGCCGAGATGTCCTCCGAGTCCCCGCTCTCGGTGAGGCGCGCCTTCAGGGTCTTGCGCTGCTGGATGAGGTGGAGGCGCTGGAGCGGGTCGGCCTCGTGCAGGCGCGCCTCGATCTCCTCGAGCTGGCGCTCGAGCTGCTCGGTGCTCGGGCGCCGGCCCCGCCGAGGGCGGGTGCGCTCGAGCGCCTCGAGGTAGCGGCGCACGGCGAGGCCCTGGGCACGACCGGCGGCGAGCGCCGCCTTGTGCTCGGACGTCATCGAGGTGCGCTTCCTGGTGGGTGGCATGCGACCACTATGACGCATGTCGGGCCGCGTTGCAAAACGGAAATGAGGGGCGTGGCAGGTGGCGATTTGCAGACGTGGCAGGTGGGGGAAGACGTCCAATGAGTGAGGGTCCAGGCGGCGGCCAGCCGGCGCACCGGGCGCTCGGCCTCACCGACGACGAGCTCGAGGCGATCGTCGAGGTGCTCGGGCGCTCCCCGAGCGAGGCGGAGCTCGCCATGTACGCGGTCATGTGGAGCGAGCACTGCTCGTACAAGTCCTCTCGTCGCCACCTCGCTCGCCTGCCCACCGAGGCGCGCCACGTCCTCGTCGGTCCCGGCGAGAACGCGGGCGTCATCGACGTCGGCGGTGGCCTCGCGGTCGCGCTGCGCATCGAGAGCCACAACCACCCGTCATTCGTCGAGCCCTACCAGGGAGCGGCGACGGGAGTCGGGGGGATCCTGCGGGACATCTTCGCGGTGGGGGCGCGCCCCATTGCGCTCATGGACGCGCTGTTCTTCGGGCCGCTGGAGGACCCGCACAGCCGCTATATCTGCGACGGCGTCGTGCGCGGTATCGCCGGCTACGGGAACGCCGTCGGCGTCCCCACGGTCGGGGGGCAGCTGACCTTCGACCCGAGCTACGCGCGCAACCCGCTCGTCAACGTCTTCTGCCTCGGCCTCGTACCCGCCGACCGCCTCGTGCTCGGCCGGGCGTCCGGCGTCGGCAACCTCGCGGTGCTGCTCGGCAGCAGGACGGGGCGCGACGGCATCGGCGGCGTCAGCCTGCTCGCCTCGTCCGGCTTCGGCGTCGCCGCCGCCGGCGAGGCCTCGAAGCGCCCGAGCGTGCAGGTGGGGGACCCCTACGAGGAGAAGCGGCTCATCGAGGCGTGCCTCGAGCTCATCGACGCCGGCCTCGTCGTGGGGATCCAGGACCTCGGCGGGGCGGGCCTCGCCTGCGCGGCGAGCGAGACGGCGGCGCGCGCCGGGCTCGGCATGGACCTCGACGTCTCGGCCGTGGCCCTGCGGGAGGCGCCGATGGCACCGGCCGAGGTGCTGACGAGCGAGAGCCAGGAGCGGATGCTCGCCATCGTGGCGCCCGGCTCGCTCGGAGCGCTCGAGGAGGTCTGCCGCCGGTGGGAGGTGGAGGCCCGCGTGGTCGGTCGGGTGACCGCGCCGGACCCCGACGGCGTGGGTCGGCTGCGCGTCCGGTCGGGCGCCGGTGGCCCGGTCGTGGCCGAGGTTCCGGCGCGCTCGCTCGCGGACGGCGCCCCCCGCTACGACCGCCCCGCCGCCCCGCCGGCGGACCTGGCCGAGCGCCGGGCGGCGGACCCGGCGCTCCTGTCGGCGCCCGACGACACGGGGGCCGACCTGCTCGCCCTCCTGGTCGACCCCTCCTTCGTCTACCGCCAGTACGACCACCAGCTGTTCTTGAACACCGTGCTCGGCCCCGGCGAGGCGCACGCGACCGTCCTGCGCCTCGCGGCGCCCGGCGTCGCCGCCACGGGCCGAGGCCTCGCCCTCAGCACCGACGCGAACCCCGGCTGGTGCGACGTCGACCCCCGCCTCGGCACCGCGGCGACGGTCGCCGAGTCCGCCCTCAACGTCTCGCTCGCCGGCGGGGAGCCGCGCGCCCTCGTCGACTGCCTGAACCTCGGCAACCCCGAGCACCCGGAGGTGATGTGGCAGCTCGTCGAGGTGGTCGAGGGCCTGCGCGAGGCCTGCCTCGCGCTCTCGCTGCCGGTCGTCGGCGGCAACGTCTCCCTGTACAACGAGGCGGGCGGCGTCGACATCGTCCCCACCCCCGTCGTCACGGTGGTCGGCCTCCTCGAGGGGCTCGCGAGGCGGCCGGTCGGCATCGGCTGGCGCGCGGGTGACGCCCTCGTCGTGCTCGGCGCGGGGACGCCGAGCCTCGCCGGCTCGCGCTGGGCCCGCACGCTGCGCGGCCACCGGGGCGGGTCGCTCCCGGCCCTCGACCTCGGCGCCCACGCCCGGCTGTGCGGCCTCGTGCGCGAGCTCGTGGGCGCCCAGGCCCGCGGCGGCCCCGAGCTCGTCACCGGGGCGCACCACCTGGCCGACGGGGGGCTCGGGGTCGCCCTCGCCGAGTGCGCGGCCCGAGCCGGCGTCGGCTGCACGGTCGAGGTCGGCGACCACCGTGCCCTGTTCGGCGAGTCGCCGGGGCGGGCGCTCGTCGCGGCGGCGCGCCCGGACGAGGTGCTCGCCCGCGCCGCGGCGCACGGCGTGCCGGCGGCCGTCGTCGGACGGGCGGGCGGGGAGCGGCTCGTGCTCGGCGCGCTCGCCGACCTCGGGCTCGACGAGGTGGCGAGCGCCCTCGCGCGCTCGGTGGCCGCCCGCTTCGAGGAGGCGGCCACGAGCGCCTGAGGCGGCGCTCAGGCCGAGCGGCGCCTGAGGTGGAGGATCCGCCCCGTCGACTGGACGGCGGCGTCGTCGCGCGCCTGGGAGGGGGTGAGGCGCACGCCGACGTGGAAGGTCTGGACGAGGCGCCAGCCCAGCGCCCCCGCTGCCACGGTGAGCGCGGCGCCGGCGGCGGACAGCGCGAGGCCGAGCGTGGCGCTCGTCGCCGGGCCGTTCCAGTGGCTCTCGTAGGAGGCGACCACGGCGAGGAACAGGCCGAGGGCGGCGACGTTCACCGAGGCGTGCGCGATCCCGGTCGCGCGTGCCGCCGAGCCGCGCGCCACGCCGAGTGCGAGGTCGACGGCGCCGAAGAGGGCGGCGAGCACCGCCGAGCAGACCCCGACGACGGCGAGGCCGATCGCGAGGTTGAGCCAGAACTGGTGGCCGTTCGCCGCGTAGACGGCGAAGCCGACGAGCGTCCCGACGTAGCTCGCGACCGGGAAGGCCACGAGCATCGGGTGGATGGGGTGTCCGAACAGGTTCGCCTTCGTGTACATCGCGCCTCCTTCGTGCGCGCCGCGTCGTCCACATTGTCCTCCCGGGTGCAAGTCCCGGAGGAGGTCGGGGGCCTAGCGGTAGCGGGTGGCGAGGAGGGCCGCGGCGAGCACGGCGAGGAGTCCCCCGAGCGTGTACCAGTTCGTCGGGCTCGCCGGCAGCGCCTCGATGTAGTTCAAGATGACGACGAGGACCCCGAGCGCGAGGAGCGCGAGCAGGAACCACGGGTACCAGCGGGGGCTTCGCCGCACCCGGATCGGCGTCGGCGGCGTGTAGCGGCCAGCGGCCGGCCGGCGTCGCCCGCCCGCGGCGCGCCCCGGCCGGGGTCGGCCCTCGCGCCGCGGTCTGGTCGGCTGGGCCACGGCTGCACATTACCGGCGCCCTGCGGGCTCGGCTCGCCTGCCCGGCCGGTAGCGTGGGGCCGGGATGGGCCCGCGCGTCGTCGTCGTCGACAACTACGACAGCTTCGTCTACAACCTCGTCCAGTACCTCGGGGAGCTCGGGGCGGTCCCGGTGGTCGTGCGCAACGACGCCCTCGACGTGGCCGGCATCGCCGCCCTCGCGCCGAACGCCCTCCTCGTGTCGCCCGGGCCGGGGCGGCCCGCCGAGGCGGGGATCTCGAAGGCGGCGATCGCCGCGCTCGGCGGCGCCGGCCTGCCCGTGCTCGGCGTCTGCCTCGGCCACCAGTGCATCGGCGAGGTCTTCGGCGGCACGGTCGTCGCCGCGCCGACGCTGATGCACGGCAAGACCTCCCGCATCCACCACGACGGCGCCGGCGTCCTGGAAGGCCTGCCGAGCCCGTTCGAGGCCACCCGCTACCACTCGCTCGTCGTCGACGAGCGCAGCCTGCCGCCCTGCCTCGAGGTGACGGCGCGCGCGGACGACGGCACGGTGATGGCGCTGCGCCACCGGGAGCTACCGGTCGAGGGGGTCCAGTTCCACCCCGAGTCGATCCTCACCACCGGCGGGCGCCACCTGCTCGAGAACTTCCTCCGGCGAGCGGCCTGACCGGCCGCGCTCAGCCCTGGCCGGGGGCGCCGCCGCTGTTACCCGGCGGGGGCGGGCCGGTGCTGCCGGTGCCCGGGCTCGTGCCGGTCGAGCTCGCGACCCCGACGAAGATCGTCACCGTGGCGAGGGGGCGGACGACCTTGCCCGGCAGCGGCGACTGGTTCGTGACGAGGCCGACCTGGTCGGTGGCGGGCGCCGGGACCTCGGCCACCCGGTAGTTGAGGCCCGCCGCCGAGAGCTGCGACTCCGCCTCCTGGAGGCTGAGGGAGACGACGTTGGGGACGGTGACGGCGTTCGACACGTTGAGGGTCACCGTCGTCCCCGAGGCGACCGACGCCCCGGCCGGCGGGCTCGTGCTCACGACCTCGCCGGCGGGGACGGTCGGGGAGAAGACCGGGTTCAGCTGCGCGGCAACGTTCAGCCCGGCGGTCGCGAGCGCGGCGCCGGCCTGCGCCGGGCTGTCGCCGGTGAGGTTCGGCACGGTGACGAGCTTCGTGCCCTTCACGACGTCGAGGGTGATGACCGTGTCGACCCGTGCCGTCGAGCCGCTCGCCGGGCTCTGGCTGATCACGGTCAGCTGGCGCTGGTCGGCGCTCGTCGCGGGGACGTAGACGACCTTCGGGGCCGCCGTGAAGCCGGCGGCGCGCAGCTGGACCTCGGCCTGGGCGACGGTGAGGCCGACGAGGGGGGGCAGCGGGCGCACCGGCGCCGGCCCGGCGACCTCGAGGAGCACCTGCGAGCCCTGCCGCGCGGTCGCGGGGGCGTCGGGCCGCTGGCGCAGGACCCGACCGGCGTCCGTGGCGCTGCCGGCGACGACGTCGACCCGGTAGCGCAAGCCGCTGGCGCGCAGCGTCGCCTCGGCGCTGGCGCGCGCCATCCCGACGACGTGGGGCACCCGCACGTAGGCCGCGGCGCCGAACCAGCCGAGCGAGCGCCCGCCGAAGTAGACGACGGCGGCGATCGCGAGCGTGAGGGCGGCACCCGCCGCGACCCACCACGGCGTCGTCGAGCGGCCGCGATCGGTGTCGTACCGGTCGACGGTGCCCCTCGCCGCCGGCACCTGGCGGGGGATCGCAACCGTGGCGGGCGCGTCGGGAGGGGCGGCGAGCACCGTCTGGCCGCGCACGAAGCGATCGAGGTCGGCGCGCAGCTCGTCGGCGGAGCGGTAGCGCTCGGCGGGGAGCTTCGCCATCGCCTGGCGGATGATGGCGTCGAGGGCGACGGGGACGGCCGGGTTGAGCGAGCGGGGCGCGGGCGGCTCCTCGCGCACGTGCTGGTAGGCGATGGCGACGGGGTTCTCGCCGGTGAAGGGCGGTCGGCCGGTGACCATCTCGTAGAGGACGACGCCGAGGGAGTAGACGTCGCTGCGGCCGTCCACCTCGAGGCCCTGGGCCTGCTCGGGGGAGAAGTACGTGGCCGTGCCCATGACGAGGCCGGTCTGGGTGACCTGCTCGTCCGAGCCCATCGCCCGGGCGATCCCGAAGTCGGTCACCTTGACCTGGCCGTCCGCGGTGATGAGGACGTTGCCCGGCTTGACGTCGCGGTGGACGACGCCGTGGCGGTGGGCGTAGGCGAGGGCGCGGGCGATGTCCGACGCGATGGAGGCGGCCTGGACGGGGTCGAGGGGCCCCTGGGAGCGGATGATGGACGACAGCGGCTCGCCGTCGACGAGCTCCATCACGATGTAGTAGGTGGAGTCCGCCTCGCCCCAGTCGAAGACGGGGACGATGTTCTGGTGCGACAAGTTCGCCGCCGCCTGCGCCTCGCGGCGGAAGCGCTCGACGAAGGAGTGGTCCGAGGACAGCTCCGGGAAGAGGACCTTCACCGCGACCGGCCGGTCGAGCAGCTGGTCGCGAGCCGCGAAGACCTGGGCGGTGCCCCCCCGCGCGATCTGCTCTCCCAGCGCGTAGCGGCTGCCGTAGAGGGGGAGGGGGGGCGAGGTCATGTGCGCCCGAGCCTATTCGTGCGCGCCGGGCCCGTCGGGCCGTTGCCGCCGGCGGGCCCGCTCACGGCAGCGCCAGCGCCGCGGTGAGCACCTTGGCGACGATCGGACCGGCGACCTGCGCGCCGGTCTCGCTGCAGCCGATCCCGGCGGTCGAGGGGACGACGGCGGCGACCGCGACCCGCGGCGTCTCCCCGGCGCCGGCAGGCGCCGTGGCGACGAGCCAGGTGGACGAGCACCCGTAGGAGCCGGTCTCGGCGGTGCCGGTCTTCGCCGCGACGGCGAGGCCCGGCGGGAAGACCCCCGCCGCCGTGCCCCCCGGAGCGGTCACGCCGAGCATCAGGCGGCGCACCGCGTCGGCCGTCGCCGCCGAGGTGGCCCGCCGCCACGGGTGGGGGTGGTAGCTGGCGACGACGTGGCCCTGGTCGTCGATCACCTTCGAGAGCAGGTGCGGGGCCATGATCACCCCGCCGTCGCCGATCGCTGCCACGACGAGCGCGTCCTCGAGGGCGGTCTCGCGCACGTTCTCCTGGCCGATGGCCGAGTAGGCGACGCCCGGCAGGTTCTGGGCGAAGCTCGAGGCGGGCGGGAAGTAGGAGGGGGCGACCTCCCCCGCCGGCAGGTCGATCGGCGGGACCTGGTTGAAGCCGAAGGCCTGCGCCTCGCGTGCGAGGTTCTCGGCCCCGATCTCGAGCCCGAGGCGCGCGTAGGCCGTGTCGCAGGAGACCGCCAGGACCTCTGCCAGATCCCCGCCGCAGACCTCGCCGGCGTAGTTGTGCAGCTGCAGGTTCGTCTCCGGGAGGCTGAGCGCGGACTGCTGGGGGAAGACCTGCGTGAGGTACCGGCGCGCGTGGTCGAACAGCGCCGAGGTCGTCACGACCTTGAAGGTCGAGCCGGGCGCGATCGTCTGGGCGACGGGGAAGTCGATGAGCGGCGAGGTCCCGCTCGTCGGGTTCAGCGACTCGTAGTAGCGGTGGACCGCCTTCGGGTCGTGCGAGGCGAAGCGGTTCGGGTCGTAGGTCGGCTTGCCGTAGAGGGCGAGGATGGCGCCGGTGCGCGGGTCGATCGCCACGACGGCGCCCTGGGGGTAGGGGGCGAGGGCCTGCTCGGCGACGTGCTGCAGCGTCGACGAGACCGTGAGGATGATGGAGTCCGTCCCGACGTGCTCGGTGAGCAGCTGGCTCAGGCTGCCCGACGGGCTCGGGTGCGGGCGGAGGTAGCGGTCGTAGTAGGCCTCGAGGCCGGTGGCGGCCGAGTCGACGACGTCGTAGCGGCCGGTGATGTCGGCGAAGAGGGGCCCCTCGGGGTATCGGCGCAGCTCCCCGTAGCCGTCCTTCGTCGGCGTCGAGTAGGCGAGAACGACGCCGTCCGCGCTCAGGATGTCGCCGCGCGGCTGGGTGAACGGGTCGCTGTTGCCGGGCTCCCTCGGCGCGTACGGCGAGGAGCGCAGCGCGCTCGCCTGGCGCACCTGGAGGTTGTTGAGCTGGAGGAAGAGGAGCCCGAAGCAGGCCACCAAGACGGCGGCGAGGAGCTTGATGCGCCGGTCCACTACCGGGTCCTCCCCACGGTGCTGCCCCCGGCGCTCGTCGGCGCCGCCGACGCGGGCGTGGCCGTCGCCGATCCCGGCGCCGGCGCGAGGAAGCGGCGGGCGGCGAGGTTGGCGACGACCTGGCGGGCCGTGCCGAAGGAGGACTCGAGGATGCCCGCGCGCAGCAGCGGCAGCGTCGGCGGGAACACCTGCGCGGCCGTGAGCGACGTCTCCTCGACGACGGTCGGGCGCATCCACAGGAGGCCGCCCGGGCGGCCCTCGAAGATGGCGACGCGGTCCCCCCGCAGTCCGACGAAGTAGGTCGCGCGGTCGAACCAGACGACGAAGCCGGCCGCGCCGCCGAGCACCCCGGCCAGGAGGAGGAGGAAGAGCACGACGCGGGCGGTGACCAGTCGCTCGCCCGCGCTCCTGCGGCGGCCACCGGCCCGCCGGGCGCCGCGCAGCTCCGGCACGGGGCCGGTCGGGCCCACCCCGGCCGGCGAGCCGGGCAGCTCGGGGGCGCTCGCACCCGCCGCGGGCGGCCGTCGGGTGGCGGTCCTCGCGGGGTCACGGCCCGGGCCGCCGTCCGCGACGACGTCGGCGACGACGACCGTCACGTTGTCGCTGCCGCCGTGCTCGAGGGCCCGGCGGACGAGCTCGTGGGCCGTCGCCGCGGGGTCACGCGTCGTCGCCAGGACCTGGGCGATCTCGTCCTCGCTGCACTCGTTCGTGAGGCCGTCGCTGCACAGCAGGAGACGGGACGGAGGCCTCGCGTCGACGAGCCAGGAGTCGACCTCGACGTCGGGATCGATACCGAGCGCTCGGGTGAGGATGTGGCGGTGCGGGTGCGCCGCCGCCTGGGCAGGGGTGAGCTCGCCCTGGCGCAGCATCTCCTCGACGACGCTGTGGTCCTCGGTCAGGCGCCTCAGCCTGCCGTGCTCGAACAGGTACGCGCGTGAGTCGCCCACGTTGACGACGGCGATCCGGTCGCCGTGCGGGCTCGGGACGATCGCCGCCGCCGTGAGCGTCGTGCCCATCCCCCGCAGGTTCGCTACCGCCGCGCTCCGTTCGAGGATCTCGCGGTTCGCCTGCTCGGTCGCCGCGACGAGTCCGGCGAGGCCGCGTCGGCCGTCGAAGGCGGCGCGCAGGGCGTCGACGGCGACCCGGGCAGCGACCTCCCCGGCGGCGTGGCCGCCCATGCCGTCGGCCACGGCGAGGAGGTTGCCGTCGACCAGGGCGCAGTCCTGGTTCGTCGAGCGGACCCGCCCGACGTCGCTCTCCCAGGCTGCGACGAGCGTGGTCACGGGGGCCCCGGCGTCATCGGGTGACCTCGAGCACGGTCCGGCCCACCGTCACCCGGTCGCCCCGTCGCAGTGGCGTCGGGCCGTGCACCGGCTCGCCGTTGTGGAAGGTGCCGTTCGTCGACCCGAGGTCCTCGATGTAGCACTCGCCGTCGGCGGCGTAGACGCGCGCGTGCACCGCCGAGACGAAGGTGTCCTCCTCGAGGGCGACGACGCAGCCGGGCGAGCGGCCGAGGGTGACCTCCCCGTCGAGCTCGAAGGTGCGGCCACGCCACCTGCGGGGCTGCACGACGCGAAGCTTGAGGCCCCCGTGGCGCTCGGCGCGCGGGCGGTCGCGACCGGGGAGCGACTCGGCCGGGGCCTGGTCGCGTCCGCGCCGGACCTCGACGACCACCATGCGTGCCGCGTAGATGAAGAAGAGCCAGACCAGGGCGAGGAAGAAGTAGCGCAGGATCTCGAGCAGGCCGTGAGACATGGCAAGGCGGCCAGCTAGTTCGCCTCGAAGCGCAGGCTCGTCACCCCGACCGTGATGACGTCCCCGTCCGCCAGGCGGTGGCGGCGCGTCGGCGCTCCGTTGACCCGTGTCCCGTTCGTCGAGCCGAGATCTGTCAGGACGACCGCGTCCCCCTCGCGCTGGACCTGGGCGTGGCGCCGGGAGACGTTCGGGTCGGCGAGGGCGACCCCGCACTCGGGGAGGCGCCCGATGAGCAGCGGTTCGCCGGTCACGGCGACGCGGCGGCCATCGGGCAGGACCATCCAGCCCACGGTGTCGTCCTCGGTCTCGACGACCTCGCCGCTGATCACGAAGGTGCTCTTGGCGACCTCGTCGCTGGGTGTGATCTCCACCGAGACCTGGCCGAGGAAGAGGTAGCCCTCGGAGCGGGCGTGGTCGCGGGCGGCATCGGCGAGCTCCCGCTCGAGTACGTCGACGAAGCCGCCGAAGCGCTCGTAGTCCTCCCGTGACAGCTCGATCCGGAACACGTTCGGCGCGATGAGACCCCTGATCGAGACGGCCCGGAGCAGGTCCATCTCGCGTGTGAGGCGCCGACCGAGCTCGACGGGCTGCAGCTCGCCCCGGAAAGCCTTCGCGAAGGCCCCCTCGACCAGTCGCTCGAGCCGCTGCTCGAACTGCTGGAGTCCCATGGTGTATCCACACTACCTGGGCGAAGGGCAGGGCACCCGACGTGGGCTAACGTGTCGGCCTGCGCCGGGCGAGTGGCGGAATAGGCAGACGCGCAGGATTCAGGTTCCTGTGTCCGCAAGGACGTGGGGGTTCAACTCCCCCCTCGCCCACGCCGAGGCGGCTCTCGGTCCAGAGCGGCGGCCGGGGCGGACCGGGCCGAGGGAGGCGCCACCGATGGCCCGGCGGTGGCCGAGGCGCGCCGCCAGGCGTGGCGTGCGCCCGGCTGCCTCGCGCCGAGCGCGGGCGTCGGCCGCCGCCACACCCCCGTGCCCCGACTCGACCCGAACCCCGACGCCGACGACCTGCTCGCCCAGCTGGCCGCCGAGGGCATCGACCCGGCCGCACTGCACCCGAGTTCGACCGTTCCTGGGCAGGTGGCGTGACCTGGGCGTCGACCAGGCGCGACGTGACGAGCGTCGGAGATGCGGAGTGCCCAGGCGGGCCGCTTGGACCGTCTGCGGGGCTTCGAGGCGGTGTCGATCTCGTGCACGAGCGGTGGCCCGGCGATGTCGAGGGCCCTCGAGATCTCGCGCTGGCGGGGCGCGGTCTCGGTGCGCTCGAGGACGCGACCGGAAGCACCGGCGGACTCGCCGAGGTGCGTGCGCGCCGAGCACCAGGCGCGGATCTGCACCGAGGTCGAACAGCATTCCCGCGGCCCGCGCCCGGGCCACCGGCGAGATCATCGTCTCGATCCCGGCTCGTCCTCGCCGGCCCGGCTCGCCAGCGATCAGGTTGCCGTGGAAGAAGAGAAGAAGACGAAGACGACGAGAAGCAGGACGGCGGGAGGGGGGCTCGCCGGCTCACCCGGTCAGATCGGCCGTAGCGAGTCCTCGTGCCCGAGCAGCGACGAGAAGGCGTTGGGTTCCTGTCGCCAGGACCGTCTCGGCGTCGGCGACGAGCCTCACCGAGGCCCGGTGCACGGCGTCGTAGCCACGGAGGCCGAGCTGCTCGGCCAGACCTCCGGCCTCCCGGACGAGGCCTTCGGTGACCTCGATCACGTCGAGCTGGTCGTGGAGTCCTTCCAGCGCGCGGACGGCCTCTCTGAGCCCCGACGCGTCGATCCGCGCCAGCCGGCGAGCCGTCGCCAGGGCCGCCCTCCCTTCTGCGTCGACGAGTCGCGACGACGCAACTCGATCGGCCTCGTCCCAGAGCCGAGAAGCGACCGAGCTGGAGGGCTCCTCGACGACTGGGGGCACGATGGCCGACCGCGGACGGGCGGAACACGAGCGCCAGCGACCCAGCCCCGATCGGCGCGACGTCGCCTCGTTCTCGCAGCCCCGTCGCCGCGTCGACCGGTCCGCCGGGTCGCTCGTGACGGACGCCTGCGTGCGAGGCGTCTCGACGAGGCGCGTCGCGCCCGGCGCTTCGAGCACGCCAGGTTCCCCTCCCGTCGACCTGGACGTCACGCGCCGCACGTGCGCAGCGACCATGACGTGGTCGCCGAGGCTCTCGGCCGGGAGGTCCCGGGCGCCGCCGTCGGGGGCTTCGAGGACGAGCGGTCCTCGGGAGCTCCCCGCCTCGCTGGAGGACTGGGGAGTTCCGGGCGTCAGGCTCCGCATCTCCGACTGGCGCGTCGGGCGAACGTCCGCCAGGTGCTGCGACCCCACCACGTGACGGGCTCGGCCGAGATGTCTGCGAGGGCATGCAACGAGGTCCGGCGTGCGCACTCGCGACGGGCGCGAGGAGAGGACCTCGTGTCAGTCGCCGCCCGGGTGGAACTGCTCGCCCGTCCCGGGGACGATGCGCGCGAGGTTGACGGCGTGGTCCCCGAGGCGCTCGTAGAAGCGGCCGATGAGGGCGAGCTCGATGGCGACCTGGGTCGGCAGCCCAGCCCCGACGACCTCGGCGATGAACGTCATGTGGAGGTCGTCCATCTCGTCGTCGAGCACGGCCACACGCTCCGCCAGGCCGGGGTCGCGCTCGGCGAAGGCGTCGGCGGCGAGCCGCCACATCTCGCTCGCGACCTCCCCCATTCGCTCGACGAGGCCGCGGGCGCGTGGGGACATCTCGGTCGCGATGGGCCGAGTCGCTCGCTGGGCGACGTGCTCCGCGAGGTCGCCGCTGCGCTCGAGCTCGGGGAGCATGCGGTAGAGGGCGAGGAGGTGGCGCTTGCGCTGCGTCGGTACGCCCTCGCCGAGCAGCTCGGCTTCGACGAGGCCGCCGGCCTCGTGGAAGAGGGCGTCGATCACGGCGTCGCGCTCCGCGAGCTCGCGGCCGGCCTGGCGGTCGCCCGAGACGAGGGCGTGCGTCGCGCCCGCGGCGGCCTCGCCGACGAGCGCGAACAGCTCGACGACCCTGCGGTCCGCCGCGTCCGAGTGTCGTGCGTTCCCCCCTGCCGACGCTCCCTCGCCTGCCATCGCGACGACGGTAGCTGGTGGGCGGGCACCGCCGGCTACGACGCGCGCCCGCTCGCCGGTGCGCCCTCGTCGAGGACGAGGCCGTCGGTGAGGACGAGCTCGCGGCCGGCGAGTGCGGGCAGCCGCGGGCCGGCGAGCACGATGCCGGTGAGGTTGAGCGGGTCCGCGGCCGACAGGCGCACGACCGCCCCCTCGAGCGGGCGCGCGGCGACGCGTCGGAGGAGCTCGAGCGCCTCCGGCAGGGCGAACTGCTCGCCGGCGACCCCGGCGACGAAGCGCCCGCCTCGTGCGACGCCGCGGGCCTCGAGCCGGCGGAGCGCCCAGAGCACCTCCCGCCAGGGCAGGGCGATGGCCTCGCGCCGGGCGAGGTCGCGGAAGACGATCCCCCAGCGCTCGAGCAGCTGGGCGGCGAGCGCGTCGGCGAGGTCGTCGGGCTCGAAGTCCGCTGGACGCGCTCCCGGCAGGAGCGACCAGCGTCCCCCGGCGAGCGCGCTCGGCAGGCGGCGGCGCAGCGGGGCAGCGCGCAGCCGGCCGCCGAATCGAGCCTCGTGGCGGCGGGCGGGCGCACGGTAGCGGCCGGAGAGGAGCGCCCGCACCGTCTGGAAGCCGTCGGAGGCGAGCGCCCCCCTCGCCACGCCGTCCCAGAGCGCCTCGGCGATCTCGAGCGGGAGTCGCCCGGTCGCGGCGCACAGGTCCGAGAAGAAGAGCGCCCCGCGCGCCTCGAGCACCTCGCGCACCTCGCCGGCGGCCCCGGGCGGCCCTGCGGGGACCTCGGCCCCGCCGCGCGCCGCGGCGAGGAGCCAGTGCAGGTCGTCGCGGCGGACGAGGGCCACCGGGGTGGCGCTCGAGGGCGTGGCGCCGCCACGGCGCTGCTCGGCCGGGGCCGCCGGCAGCGAGAGCCGGCCCCAGGCGACCTCCCCGTGGGCACACAGCTCGTCGAGGAGCGCGGGCGAGTACCCGGCGACGCGCGAGGGGAGGATGGACGACTCCCAGGCGCCGACGGGCGCCTCGATCCCCTGCAGCTGGCCGAGCACCGTGGCGAGCCCGTCGAGGCCGGCGAGGCGCGACGTCGGCGTCGCGTGCTGCCACTCGAGGAGGAAGCGGACGAGGTGGCGCACGCTCACCGGCTCGAAGCGGGACCGCTCCCGGTCGCGCTGGCGCCGGTGGACCCGCGCCGCGAGGCGGCGGGACCACCACCTCCCCTCGAGGACGCGCAGGGCCGCGCCGGTGCCCTCGAGCTCGAGCAGCGCCACCTCGACGTCGCCCGGCACCGCGCCGAGCGCCGCGGCGAGCTCGGCCGCGCTCGCCGGACCGAGGAGCTCGAGGTGGCCGCGCACCGCCGTGACGAGCGCCTCGCTGCGCCCGACGGGCGCCCGGTCGCGGAGCGCGACGTCCGGCCGGAAGGTCGCGCCGGGCAGGAGGGCCTCGGCCTCGGGGCGCCGCTCGGTCGCGCACCAGAAGGCCGTGCCGCCCTGGTCGACGAGCGCCGCGCGCCCGCGCGCGACGAGCGCCGCGAAGCGCGCCTCGAGCGCCTCGTCGGGCCGGAGCACGACGGCCGACATGAGCAGGTCGTGGAGCTCGTCCGCGTCCCGCGGCACGAGAGCTGCTTCCCGGCGCACCTCGGCGACGACCGCCTCGTCGAGCACGCTCAGGTCGTGGGCCTCGAGCGGGATGCCGCGCCGCAGCGGGACCGCTCGGGTCCGGCGTTCCTCGAGGGGGGCGCCGTCGAGGAAGGTGTAGGGCCGGCCGGCGAGGATCTCGTGCGAGAGCACGGACGCCTCGACGGTGTCGACGCAGCGGGCAGCGACGCGGCCGGTGCGCAGCCCCTCGACGAGCCGGGCGAGGCCCTCGTAGTCGATCGCCTCGCTCAGGCAGTCCTCGACGCTCTGGCGCACGAGGGGGTGATCGGGGACGGCGATGGGCCCCGAGACGTTCTCCTGGCACGCCGCGAGGGCCGGGAAGACGGCGGCCAGCAGGTCGTCCGCCTCCATCCGCTGGATCGCCGGCGGCAGGTGCCGGGCCCCCCGGTAGCGGGGGGAGACGAGCGAGCGCGACACGTTCCAGCGCCAGCGCGCGGCGAAGATCGGCGTCGGGAGGACCGCCTGGACGAGCAGGTCGCGCAGGGTCTCCGGCGACAGGAAGGCCGTGACCGCCTCGAGCGGAAAGGCGTGCTGTGCGCCGAGGGAGAGCACGACGGCGTCGTCGCTCGCCGCCGCCTGGAGCTCGAAGTCGAAGGTCCGGCAGAAGCGCTTGCGCAGGGCGAGGCCGAGGCCGCGGTTGACGCGCGCGCCGTAGGGCGAGTGCACGACGAGCTGCATGCCGCCGGCGTCGTCGAAGAAGCGCTCGACGACGAGGCGGGACTTCGTCGGCAGCGCACCGAGCTCGGCGCGCGCCGTGGCGAGGTAGGCGACGGCCTCCTCGATCGGCCGTCCGTCCTCGCCCGACCATCGGGCGAGCGCCTCGCAGGCGGCCCGAACGCCGCCGCGCTCGAGCGAGCGCTCGACGAGCTCGCGGCAGGCGGAGACGGCGTCGGCCAGCTCGTCGGTGCGTGCCGGCGCCTCCCCGAGCCAGAACGGAATCGTCGGGGGGGCGCCGCGGGCGTCGACGACGCGCACCGTTCCCGCCTCCACGCGGCGCACCTGCCACGAGTTGCTCCCGAGGAGGAAGACGTCGCCCACCATCGCCTCGACCGCGAAGTCCTCGTGGACGGTGCCGACGAGGGCGTCGTCGCCGTCGACGACGACGCGGTAGTCCGCGAGCTCGGGGATCGCGCCGCCCGACGTCGTCGCCGTGAGCCGGGCCCCCCGGCGCGCCGACAGGACGCCGTTCACCCGGTCGCGCCGCACGTGCGCCCCGCGCACGCCCCGTCCGGTCGTCACCCCCTCGCTCACGAGGGTCACGACCGCCTCGAGGTCCTCGTCGGCGAGGTCGGCGTAGGGCGCGGCCCGGCGGACGAGCGCGGCGAGCTCCGCCTCGCGGATCCCCTCCTCCCCGGCGGCGGCGCACTCGGCGACGATCTGCTGGGCGAGGATGTCGAGCGGCGCCACCGGCGGGCGCACCGCGTCGAGCTGGCCGGCACGCACCGCGGCGAGGAGCGCGAGCGACTCGACGAGCTCGTCCCGGGTGAGCGGGTAGAGGCGGCCCTTCGGCACGCCGTCGAGCCGGTGGCAGGCGCGCCCGACGCGCTGGAGGAAGGTGGCAATCGCCCGGGGTGAGCCGACCTGGCAGACGAGGTCGACGGGCCCGACGTCGATCCCGAGCTCGAGCGAGGCCGTGGCGACGACGGCCTGCAGCTCGCCGGCGCGAAGGCGCGCCTCGACGAGGAGCCGGCGCTCGGCCGACAGGCTGCCGTGGTGCGCCGCCACCTGCTCGCCGAGCTCGCCGGCGAGCAGGTAGGCGAGGCGCTCGGCCATCTTGCGCGTGTTGACGAAGACGAGCGTCGTGCGGTGCGCTCGGACCTGCGCGGCGAGCGACGCGACGAGGTCGCCGAGCTGGCCCGTCGACGCCACCGCGCCGAGCTCGTCGGCGGGGAGCTCGACGGCGAGGTCGAGGCGCCGGAGGTGGCCGACGTCGACGACGGTGCAGCGGGGGGAGCCGTCGGCGAGGCTGCGCTCGGGGCCCGCGCCCACGAGGAGGCGGGCGAGCGCCTCGATGGGCCGCTGGGTCGCGGACAGCGCGATGCGCGTCGGGCGTCGGGCGCCAGGGCGGCCGGCGGCGACGATGCGCTCCAGGCGCTCCAAGGTGAGCGCGAGGTGCGCGCCGCGCCGGTCGCGCGCCAGGGCGTGGATCTCGTCGACGATGACCGTCTCGACCCCGGCGAGCAGCTCGCGCCCGCGTCGAGCCGTGGCGAGGAGGTAGAGGGACTCGGGCGTCGTGACGAGGATGTCGGGCGGGTCGCGCACGAGCGCGGCGCGTCCCGCGGCCGGCGTGTCGCCGTTGCGCACACCGACGCGCACCTCGGGCAGGGCGAAGCCGAGCTCTCGCCCGAGCGCCGCGATGGCGGCGAGGGGGCCCTCGAGGTTCTCGCGCACGTCGACGGTGAGCGCCCGCAGCGGCGAGACGTAGACGACCGAGGTGCCCCTTCGCTCGGCGCCCGCCGGGGCCTTGAGGCAGCGGTCGATCGCCACGAGGAAGCCGGCGAGCGTCTTGCCCGAACCGGTCGGGGCAGCGACGAGCGTGTCGCTTCCCGCCGCGATGGCGGCCCACCCCGCTGCCTGGGCGCTGGTCGGCCCGGCCGGGAAGGTGCGGCGGAACCACTCGGCGAGGGCGGGGTGGAAGGAGGCGAGCGGGTCGGGGGCGCCCATCGGCGGGATTCTAGGCGGTGGGGTCGAACAGACGTTCGGATCGCCGGCGCGCCGCCCGGTCAGCGCCAGGGCCGGTCCCGCCGGAGGTGGGGCGGCCCGGACCACGGGCGCGCGCTGAGACGCCAGCGGTAGCGGGCCTTCGGCTCCCAGCCGGGCTGCCGGGCGCGCGTCGGCTCGGCGCGCGCCCAGCAGCGCTCGACCGCGAGCTCGATGGCCGCGAGCACGTCCGGTGGAGGCGCGAGCGGTGCGGCACCCTCGCCGTCCGCGGGCCGGCCGCCGCTCACAGCGGCATGTTGCCGTGCTTGCGCCGCGGCAGGTCCTCCCGCTTGGAGGCGAGGAGCTCCAGGCTGCGGGCGAGGGCGCGCCGCGTCTCGGCCGGGTCGATGACGTCGTCCACGTAGCCGCGCTCGGCCGCGAGGTAGGGGTTCGTGAAGCGCTCGGCGTAGCGCGCGACGAGCTCGGCGCGCAGCGCCTCGGGGTCGGCGGCTTCGGCGAGCTCGCGCCGGTGCACGATCTCGACAGCGCCCTCGGCGCCCATGACGGCGAGCTCCGCCGAGGGCCAGGCGAGGGCGATGTCGGCGCCGATCGACTTCGAGTCCATCACGATGTAGGCGCCGCCGTAGGCCTTGCGAACGATCACCTGGATGCGGGGGACGGTGGCCTCGCAGTAGGCGTAGAGGAGCTTGGCGCCGTGCCGGATGATCCCGCCGAACTCCTGGTCGGTCCCGGGCATGAACCCGGGGACGTCGACGAAGGTGACGAGGGGGATGTTGAAGGCGTCGCAGGTGCGGGCGAAGCGAGCACCCTTCTCCGACGCGTCGATGTCGAGCACCCCGGCGAGCACCTGCGGCTGGTTGGCGAGGATCCCGACGACCTCGCCGCCGATGCGCGCGAGGCCGCAGGTGAGGTTCGTGGCGAAGTGCGCGAGGTACTCGAGGTACTCGCCGTCGTCGACGACAGCCTGGATGAGCCGCTTCATGTCGTAAGGCTGGTTCGGCCGGGACGGGACGAGGTCGCGCAGCTCCGGCACGAGGCGGCCCACGTCGTCGGTGCACGGCACCGAGGGCGGCTCCTCGAGGTTGTTCGACGGCAGGAAGGAGAGCAGGTAGCGCACGTCCTCGAGGCAGGAGCGCTCGTCGGGGGCGACGAAGGCGGCGACGCCCGAGCGCGTCGCGTGGGTCATCGCGCCGCCGAGCTGCTCTGCGTCGACGTCCTCGCCGGTCACGGCGCGCACGACGTCGGGACCGGTGATGAACATGTGGCTCGTGCCCTGGACCATGAAGACGAAGTCGGTGAGCGCCGGCGCGTAGACCGCGCCGCCGGCCGACGGCCCGAGGATCACGCTGATCTGCGGGATCACCCCCGAGGCGCGGGCGTTGCGCACGAAGATGCCGCCGAAGCCGTTGAGCGCCGCGACGCCCTCCTGGATCCTCGCCCCGCCCCCGTCGAGCAGGCCGACGAGGGGGACGCCGGTGCGCAGCGCCAGGTCCTGCACCTTGTTGATCTTCTCGGCGTGCGCCTCGCCGAGCGACCCGCCGAAGACGGTGAAGTCCTGGCTGTACACGCAGACGCGCCGCCCGTCGATCGTCCCGTAGCCGCAGACGACGCCGTCGGTGTAGGGACGGTTGTCGTCGAGGCCGGCGCCGTGGGCGCGGTGGCGCACGAGGGCGTCGAGCTCCTGGAACGAGCCCGGGTCGAGGAGGTGGTCGATTCGCTCGCGCGCCGTCAGCTTTCCCCTCGCCCGGTGGGCCGCGAGGGCCCGGGGCGTCCCGGCGTTGCGTGCCGCCTCCTTGCGCCGCTCGAGGTCGGCGAGGCGGGCGGCGGCGAGCTCGTCGACGGCCGTCTCGGACATCGCACGAAGGCTACCGGCGCCAGCGAGCCGGTGCCTCAGGCCTCGAGCTCGCGCCGGCCGGCGAGCGCCCTGCCGAGCGTGAGCTCGTCGGCGTACTCGAGGTCGCCGCCGACGGGCAGCCCGCTCGCGATGCGTGTCACGGTGATCCCGAGCGGGCGGAGGAGCCGGGCGAGGTACAGGCCGGTGGTGTCGCCCTCGAGGTTCGGGTTCGTGCACACGATGACCTCGCGCACGCCCTCGGACTCGATGCGGGCGAGCAGCTCGCGCACGCGCAGGTGCTCGGGGCCGACCCCCTCGATCGGGTTGAGCGCCCCGCCGAGCACGTGGTAGCGGCCGTGGAACTCGCGGGTGCGCTCGATGGCGACGATGTCGCGAGGGTCCTCGACGACGCAGACGAGCGTCGGGTCGCGACGGTCGTCGGCGCAGATCGTGCAGCGCGCCGAGAGCGCGATGTTGAAGCAGACCTCGCAGACGACGACGCGCTCGCGCACCTCCACGATGGCCGCGGCCAGGCGCAGCGCGTCCTCCTTCGCCACCTTGAGGAGGTGGAAGGCGAGGCGCTGCGCCGACTTCGGCCCGATGCCCGGGAGGCGACCGAGCTCGTCGACGAGGTCCTGGATCGGTCCGTCGAACAGCGGCAGGGGAGCTCCTCGCCTACGCCGGCTCGCCGCCGAGCTGGCCCGAGACGCTGGCCGAGGCGCCGCCCGCCCTCTCGAGGCGGGCCTCGCGAGCCGCCGCGGCGCGACCCGGCGCGCCGTCGCGCACGCGATCGCCTGCCCCCTGGTCCGGTGCGGCGCGCCTGGCGAGCGAGGGCTCGCCCGCGCGCTCGACGCCGGCGAGGCGCGCGGACGACCCACCCCGGCCGCCGGCGTTCGGCGCGTCGTCCACCTCAGACCTCCTCGGCTCCGGGGAACGCCTTGAGCAGGCGGTCCGCGGCCACGGTGAGCCCCGTCGGCTCGGGGGCGCTCCCGGCCGGCGCGAGGTCGTCGTCGGGATCGGGGTTGCTCTCGTCCTCCACGCCGGCTTCGAGGGAGTCCTCGGGTGCTCGCTGCCGTGGCGCGCCGTCGACGACGAGGCGGAGGCCGATCGGTCGGCCGAAGTGCGCAGAGAGCGCGCTCGCCACCTCGGCGCGCAGCGGTTCGGCGTGGAGCAGGTGCGCCTCGTTCGGCAGCGCGAAGAGGGCATCGGGACCCTCGGTCCCGACGAAGCGGCCCGCCAGGTAGACGGCCTTCACCTTCGGGCGCAGCGCGGCGAGGATGTGGTCACCCCACGCCGCGACGAGGGCGTCGCGCTCGGGGCAGTCGCCCGCGCCCTGCGGCGTCGCCTCGCGCTCGGGCGCAGCCGGCTCCTCGGCGGCAGGAGGCGCCGCCTGCGGGGGGCCGGCGGCCGGTCCCCCCGGTCGGCGGTAGGCACCGAGGGCCAGGCGGGCACCGGCCGGTGCCTCGCTCCGCCAGGCTGCGGGCGCGCTGTCGGCGGCCCTCCTCGGCGGAGGGCCAGCCTCGACGGGCGCGAGGTGCGCGACACGCTCTTCGACGCGGGCGAGCCGCTCGGCCAGTGCGGCGACGGAGTCGTCGGCCTCGGGGTGGGTGAGGCGGATGAGCGCGACCTCGAGCGTGACGCGCGGCTCGGGGGCGTCGCGCATCGCCACGATCGCCGTGCCGATGAGCTCCAGCGCCCGGACGCAGCGCGCCGTTCCGAGCCGCTGCGCCTCGGCGAGCACCGCCGCGTCGAGGTGGACCCCCGCGCGTCGCGGGGCGACGAGCGCGAGGAAGCCGGCGCGCAGCCGCTCGACGAGGTCGACGGCGAGCTGCTGGGGGTCCCCGCTGGCGCGGAGCGCCGCGTCGAGGCTGGCGAGGGCGCCGGCGGTGTCCTGGTTGGCGAGCGCGGCGACGATCTCGACGACGGCTTGCTCGCCGTCGTCGGTCACCCCGCTGGCGGCGACCTGGTCGAGTGCCGACAGGGCGTCGCGTGCCGATCCGCGGGCCTTGCGGATCGCGAGCGAGAGCGCGCCCTCCGGCAGCTCGAGGGCGGCGCGGCGTGCCACGTCCGCGAGGAGCGGCTCGAGGACCTCTTCGGGCAGGAGGCGGAACTCGAAGTGCTGGGTGCGGCTTCGGATCGTCGCGAGCACCTTCTTCGGGTCGGTCGTGGCGAGGATGAACACGACGTGGTCCGGCGGCTCCTCGAGCGTCTTCAGCAGCGCGTTCGACGCGCTGGCGCTGAGCATGTGGACCTCGTCGACGACGTAGACCTTCCACTTGCCCGGGCTCGTCAGCGCGGCGCGCGCGACGAGGTCGCGCATGCTGTCGACGCCGTTGTTCGACGCGGCGTCGAGCTCGTGGACGTCGAAGGAGTGGCCCGCCGCGATGGCGGCGCAGGAGTCGCAGGTCCCGCAGGGCTCGCCGTCCTCGGGGGCGGCGCAGTTGAGCGCCTTGGCGAGGATCCGCGCCGTCGAGGTCTTGCCCGTGCCTCGGGGCCCGCTGAACAGGTAGGCGTGGGCGACCCGTCCGTCTCGTACCGCGTTGCGCAGCGCCCGGGTGACGTGGTCCTGCCCGCGCACCTCGGCGAAGCGCTGGGGCCGGAACCGCCGGTAGAGGGACTGGTAGGGGCCCTCGGCTGCCACCTCGGGAGCGCTTCGTTCGGCCATCGTGTCGAGCCTACGGCGTGCGGGCGAGCCGCCGTCGGGCGCAGTGGCCAGGTCCCCTGCGGCACACGCGGCGTTCCGCTGAGAGCTGCTGCCTTCCGGCCCTGACTCGGTTCACGGGGCCACGTTGCGCAGAACCCGGCCACTGCGCTCGGCGGCGGCACCGACACGATAGCGTCGGGCCGCTCCGGAGGAGTGCGAGAGCGGCCGAATCGGCACGATTGGAAATCGTGTGTCCTGCAAGGGACCGTGGGTTCGAATCCCACCTCCTCCGCTCGCGAGGTCCCGCGGGACCCGAGGCCCTCTCTGCGACGAGCCGCCCGGCTCGGCGCGCCGACGTGCCGGGGCGGCCTCGACGGCGGGCGGCGCGAGCCGTCGCCGGGTCGAGCGCGTCGCCGGCGACGACGGGGGCGTCGGACCTGACGGCCTGGCACGAGCAGCTCGGCACCTACGCAAGGCCGGGCGTCGGCAGCCGGCGCGGCTGGGCGAGCCGCACGCTCCCAGAGCGCTCGCGGCGCCCAGGGACTGCGTCGGTGCGTTCCGGGATGGCTACCATCCTCGGTGCTCCGGGGAGGGGCCCTCATGAGCGGTGGCTACGAGCGAGCGAGCGCAGCGCGACGAAGCCGGCTGTCCCGTGCGGCGAGCGCCCGACGGGACGTCTCGGAGCGCGCCACAGCCCGTCCACGCAGGTCCTCGGACGACGAGGCACGAGAGCGGCGCGAGCCGACCGGGGAGGAGGCGTGCAGATCGGCCAACCCGGCGAGGTCGGAAATCGCCGCTCGTGCCGCTCCCGACCGGGCGACCGTGGCACCTTCACGCCGAGGTGCGCTCCCTGGGACACGACGCAGCGTCGAGGGCATCGGCGATCCGGAGCAGGGTCCGAGGAGGGGTTCGCCCCTCGGCCCAGATCGTGGGCACGCCGGAGGGCGGGGCTGAGCGCTCTCGGCCTGGACCGGTGGTGAAGCAGCTCCGCAGCCATCCCGTCGCGCCGGTCCAGGCGGCGGGGTGCCGCGACGTTCCGCACGGAGGGAGGCAGCGTGGACGGTCCCGTGTCGGCCGACGAGGAGCTCGCCGACGAGGCGGCCATGCGCCTCGCGATCGAGGAGGCCCGAGCGGCGCTCGCTCACGACGACGTCCCCATCGGTGCTCTTGTGCTGGCCGCGGGCCGTGTCGTCGCACGGGCGCACAACGAGCGCGAACGCCTGGCGGACCCGACCGCGCACGCCGAGCTGCTCGTCCTGCGCCAGGCGGCGGCCGCGCTGGGGCGGTGGCGCCTCGGCGAGTGCACCCTGGTCGTCACGATCGAGCCCTGCGCGATGTGCGCGGGGGCGATCGTGCTGGCGCGCCTGCGCCGGGTCGTCTTCGGTGCCTTCGACCCGAAGGCGGGTGCGTGCGGCTCGCTCTACAACCTCTGCGCGGACCCCCGCCTCAACGCCGAGCCGGAGCTGCGCGCCGGCGTGCTGGCCGAGGAGTGCGGACAGCTCGTGCAGGCCTTCTTCGCCGGCCGGCGCCCTCGCGGCGCGGGCGGCCGCCCGACGTGAGCCGGCCTGGACCGGCCGCGAGCGGGCGCGGCGCCGCTGGCGTGGCGGCGCCGGCCATCGGCTAGCCTCGCCCGCCGGAGGGATGCGAGAGCGGCCGAATCGGGCGGTCTCGAAAACCGTTGTGCGCACTGCGTACCGTGGGTTCGAATCCCACTCCCTCCGCTCGGCGCGACCGGCGATCCGGCTGGGTCTCGTGCGGGAGCCGGGCGGCCGACGGGGGTCTCGCCCGCAGGCTCTCGACGGACCGACGCGAGGCGATCGGGGCGAACGCAGCGGCGGGGGGGCGTCGCCTCCGGGACCTCGCTGACCGCGCGGCGCCGCGTCCGTCACCGGAGCGAAGGACCTGCCGGAGCGACCCGCTCCGTGGGCCGAGACGTCGTGCGGCCAGAGGAGCCGGATCTCGCCCCTTCGCCGCGCAGGATGCGCACGACCGGCGTCTCGCGAGCCGCCCCTTTGTGACCGCTCGTTCGCCAGGGTCCCGCACTCGGACCGATCGTCGGCGCGCCGCTGGGTGAGCTGGCAGCCGAGGCGCTCCTGCGGCGCGTCGGCGATCGGGGCAACCTCTCCGAGGCTCGGGGGCGTGCCATCGGCGACCTCGCCGTCCCCGTGCCCCGAGCCCGGCTCGGCGCCGAGTGCGCGCTCGGTCCGTGTGCGCGACGCGCGATCGTGGCTGCAGCGCCAGCGACGCACCTCGCCCGCCCCGACCCGGCTCCCGGTGGCGAGCGTGCGACCGAGCGAGCGGTGCCGACAGCCGTCGGGCCGACCGTCTCCGCTGCCGTGCGGCCCACGTCGAGCTCGCGAGCTCGCCGATTCCCTCCGTCCTCGAGCGGATCGCCACGCGCGACGGCCCTCGCGGGCCCGATCTGCCGTGCGGCGGGGAGTGGCCGGGTGCCTGCGCCACTCGGGCCGGGCCGCTCCGGCGGGGCGGCGAGGAGGAGCCCGGGTGATCTCACGCGCGTGGATTCACGCGACCCAGCACCGGGCTTCGCCCCTACCGGCTGCGCAGGTGCCGGGCGATCCTCGGAGCGATGCCCAGCTGGGTCCGACGGGAGGAGACGACATGGCAGTGACGACGCAAGCCCCCGGAGCGGAGCCGGAGCACCACCCCGTCGCCGGTGCGCTGACGCTCTTCGCCGCGCTCGTGCTCTTCGCGGGGGTCCTCTTCGGCCTGACGGCGGGCATCGGCGCGATCTGGACCGCCGTCACGACCGGGAGCCGGCAGGCCGCTGCGCCGTCGCCCCTGGCGGCGGCCGCGCCGGCGGCCGCCGCGGTGGAGAAGGTGACCCTCAAGGTCAACCCGCCACCCCTCGGAGGCGTGCGGGGTCCCGACGGCCAGGTGCACGACGCCTTCGTTCCCGCGAGCTTCACGATGCACGTCGGCAGGACCTACGAGGTGACGGTCGTGAACTACGACACGATGCCGCACACCTTCACCTCGCCCGGCCTCGGCCTGAACGAGGTGATCGCGCCGGGGAGCGCCGCGGCGCCGAAGGTCA
>DATGLP010000028.1 GCA_035294085.1 Acidimicrobiales bacterium
CCCCACCAGCCGTCCAACTCCTCACCGCCTGGCGGGGCACGCTCTAGCAGTAGAGCTCGAAGCTCGGGAGCACGCAGTGCTCACCGCCAGGTGGCTCGGAGACCAGCCTCCCACCGGAGGCCGTTCCGCTCCCATTAGGAGGGCCCGCGGCCCGGGGGCCAGGCGAGCCCTCAGCCGGCCGAGCTCGAGCCGGTGCTCGGCGGGCGGACGGCCTCGGCGGGCCCGGCGTCGGCCGCGAGGCCGGCGAGGAGGGCGGCGAGCTCGTCGGGGAGACCCGGCCCGGCCCGCAGGGGGACCACGAGCTGGCCGGGCTCCTCCTTGTACACGGCGCGCGGCGCGAGGCGCGCGAGGCGCACGCGCGCCGAGGCGCGCAGCCGCAGCGGCCCGAGCCGGGCGACGACCTCGCCCGGCCGCCCCGGTCCGGGCGAGCCCGGGCGCACCGGCACCGCGGTGATCTCCCGCACGCCCGTGCGCACGCACCAGGCGCGCAGCCGTCCGACCGACAGCAGCGCCGCCGCCGGCGCCGGCAGCGGGCCGAAGCGGTCGAGCCACTCCGAGGCGATGTCGTCGACCTCGGCGGGGTCGGTGACGGCGGCGAGGCGGCGGTAGGCTTCGAGGCGCAGGTCCTCGCGCTCGACGTAGCCGGTCGGCAGGTGGGCGTCGACGGGGAGGTCGAGCTTGATCTCGGCGGGCTCGGGCACCTCCTCGCCCTTCAGCTCGGCGACCGCCTCCGCCACCATGCGCACGTACAGGTCGTAGCCGACCGCCGCGATGTGGCCGGACTGGTCCCTGCCGAGCAGGTTGCCCGCGCCGCGTATCTCGAGGTCGCGCATCGCGATCTTGAAGCCCGAGCCGAGCTCGGTGTGCTCGCCGATCGTGCGCAGCCGCTCGTAGGCCTGCTCGGAGAGCGTGCGGTCGCGGGGGTGGAACAGGTACGCGTAGGCACGCTGGCCGGCGCGCCCGACGCGCCCGCGCAGCTGGTGGAGCTGGCCGAGGCCGAGGAGGTCGGCGCGGTCGACGACGAGGGTGTTCACGGCGGGCATGTCGATGCCCGACTCGATGATCGTCGTGCACACGAGCACGTCGTAGCGCCCCGCCGCGAAGTCGAGGACGACCTGCTCGAGGCTGCCCTCGTCCAGCTGGCCGTGGGCGACGGCGAGGCGCGCCTCGGGCACGAGCTCCCGCAGGCGCGCCGCCACCCGCTCGATGTCGTGCACCCGGTTGTGGACGTAGAAGACCTGGCCCTCGCGCAGCAGCTCCCGGCGGATCGCCTCGGAGATGGCGCGCTCGTCGAGCTCGCCGACGTAGGTGAGGATGGGCTGGCGCCGGGCGGGCGGGGTGTCGATCACCGAGAGGTCGCGGATCCCCGTGAGGCCCATCTCGAGGGTGCGCGGGATCGGGCTCGCGGTGAGGGTGAGGACGTCGAGGCCGACCTTCAGCCGCTTCATCGCCTCCTTGTGGGCGACGCCGAAGCGCTGCTCCTCGTCCACGACGAGCAGGCCGAGGTCGGCGAAGGAGACGTCGTCGGCGAGCAGGCGGTGCGTCCCGATGACGACGTCCACCGAGCCGTCGGCCAGGCCGGCGAGCACGGCGCGCGTCTCGGCGGGGGTGAGGAAGCGCGACAGCACCTCGACGCGCACCGGGAACGGGGCGTAGCGCTCGGCGAAGGTCTGGTAGTGCTGCTGGGCGAGGATCGTCGTCGGGACGAGCACCGCGGCCTGCTTGCCGTCCTGCACCGCCTTGAACACGGCCCGGACCGCGACCTCGGTCTTGCCGAAGCCGACGTCGCCGCACACGAGCCGGTCCATCGGGGTGGGCCGCTCCATGTCCGCCTTCACCTCGGCGATGGCCCGCAGCTGGTCGGGGGTCTCGGGGTAGGGGAAGGCGGCCTCGAGCTCGGCCTGCCAGGGGGTGTCGGGCGAGAAGGCGTGGCCGCGCGCGGCGAGCCGCCGCCGGTAGAGGACGACGAGCTCCTGGGCCACCTCGCGCACCGCCTTGCGCACCCGGGCCCGCTGCCGCTGCCAGTCGCTCCCGTTCAGGCGGCTGAGCGTCGGCTGCTCCCCGCCGGAGTAGGGGGTGATGGCGTCGATCTGGTCGGAGGGCACGTAGAGCCGGTCGCCGCCCCGGTACTCGAGGAGGAGGTAGTCGCGCGCCGCGCCCCCGATCGAGCGCGTCACCATCCCGCCGTAGCGGGCCACCCCGTGCACGTGGTGGACGACGTAGCAGCCGGGCGCGAGGTCGTCGAAGAACCCCTCCACCGGACGGGTGGCGGCCCGCGGCGCGCGGTGGGGACGGCGGCGGCCCGTCACGTCGGCCTCGGCGAGCAGGGCGACGCCGGCCTCCTCGAGGACGACGCCCCGCTCGAGCGACGCGACGACCACGTGCACGCCGGGGGCGACGAGGCGCGTCGCCGCCCGGTCGTCGAGGCCCCAGAGGCGGTCCACCTCGACGCCCTCCTCCTCGAGGACGGCCGCGAGGCGCTCGGCGCTGCCGGGCCCCTCCGCGCACACCGCCACGGCGGTCCCGGCGCGCGCGAGCTCGCCGGCGCGCCGCGCGAGCGCCGCCGCGTCCCCCCGCGCCGGCGGCCAGCCGGCGGCGCGCACCGAGGGGACGCCGGGTCCCTCCGCCACGGCGGGCAGCGAGGCGACGCGCGCCGGGCAGGCGGCGAGGAGGCGGTCGAAGCCGGCGTGCAGGCGCACCGGGTCGCCCACGCCGTCGCCCCAGGTGGCGGCGAGGGAGGCGGCGAGCGCCTCCTCCTCGGCGAGCAGCTCGCTCGCCCGGTCGCGAAGGCGGCGCGGCTCGACGAGCACGACGAGGTCCGGCGCGCCGAGCAGGTCGGTCACGAGCCGCTCCTCCTCGACGAGCCAGGGCAGGAACGACTCCATGCCGTCGAAGAGCTCGCCCTCGGCGAGGCGGGCGAAGCGGTCGCGGGCGAAGCCGCCGCCCGCGGCGAGGGCGGCGGCGCGCCGGCGCATCGCCGCGTCGGGAACGAGCTCGCGGCAGCCGAAGATCGCCACCTCCTCGAGGCTGCGCACCGAGCGCTGGTCGGCGACGTCGAACTCCGTCAGGCGCTCCACCTCGTCGCCGAAGCAGTCGACCCGCACGCCCGCCTCGCCCGTGGACGGGAAGACGTCGAGGATGCCGCCGCGAAGCGCCACCTCGCCGCGGTGCTCGACCTGGTACTCGCGTCGGTAGCCGGCGGCGACGAGGCGCTCGAGCAGCGCCTCGGGGTCGCAGTGGGCACCTCGCCGCACGACGACCGGCGCCGCGCGCTCGGGGGTCGTCGCGAGGCGCTGGAGCAGCGCCCGCACCGGCGCGACGACGATCCCCCGGCGGCCGTCGCCGGCCAGGCGCCACAGCGCCTCGAGGCGACGCCCCATCGTCTCGACGCTCGGCGAGACGCGCTCGAAGGGGAGCGTCTCCCACGCCGGGAGCTCGGCGACCTCGTCGTCGCCGCAGAAGGCGCCGAGGTCCCGAGCCAGGCGTTGCGCTTCGGCACCCGTCGCCGTGGCGACGAGGAGGGTGCGCCCACGGCGCGCGAGGGCCGCGAGCAGCGGGGCACGTGCCGCCTCCGGCACCGCCACGAGGGCGTCGGTGCCGCCGGCCAGCTCGTCGACGACCGGCAGGGCCCCGAGGCGGCCGACGAGGGGGGCGAGGGGCGCGCTCACCGCCCGTTCAGCGCGTTCATCGCCGGCTCCACCCCCTTCGCGGCGATGAGCTCCACGGCGTCCGCGGCGAGCTCGCGCGCCACGGCGAGCGCCTCGGCCTCGGCGCGCCCCGGCCGACGCAGGACGTACTCGGCGCCGGGCATGCGCCCCGGCGGCTTGGAGATGCCGATGCGGACGCGCACGAACTCGAGCGAGCGCAGGTGCGCCTCGATCGAGCGCAGCCCGTTGTGCCCGGCCGTGCCGCCGCCGCGCTTCACCCGCAGCGCGCCCGTCGGCAGGTCGAGGTCGTCGTGGACGACGACGAGGTGCTCGAGGTCGGCGAGGTGGTGGCGCCGGACGAGGGCGGCGACGGCGACCCCCGACTCGTTCATGTACGTCTCGGGCACGGCGAGGACGAGGACCTCCTCGTCGCGCCGGACGAGCGCGACGCGCGCGTGCGTGGAGCGCTCGCGCCGCAGGCGCGCGCCGAGGCGCGCCGCGAGCGCCTCGACCGCCTCGGCGCCCACGTTGTGGCGGGTCCCGGCGTACTCCGGGCCGGGGTTGCCGAGCCCGACGACGAGCAGGTCGACGGGCCGGGCGGACGGCGCGCCGGTGCCGGCGCGCAGCAGGGGGCGCCTCAGCTCGTACCGCCCTCCGCCTCGGCCGCCTCCCCGGCGCCAGCGGCCGCCAGCCGGCCGGCGTGCGCCACGGCGACGAGGGTGGCGGGGTCCGCCTCGAGGCGCACGCCCGCGGGCAGCGCGAGGCTCGCGAGGTCGAGCGTGTCGCCGGGCGCCATCGCCGAGACGTCGACCTCGAAGGCGGCCGGGATGTCGGCCGGCTTCGCCTTGATCGGCACCGCCAGCAGGAGGTGCTCGACGGTCCCCCCGGCGCGCTGGACCGCGACCGCCTCGCCGGTGAGCACGAGGGGAACCTCGGCGCTGACGAGCTCGTCGCGCGCGACGACGTGGAAGTCGACGTGGGTGACCGTGTGGCGCACCGGATGGTGCTGGATCTCGCGGGCCATCGCCAGGTGGGACGTCCCGCCGACCTGCAGGTTGAACACGGCGTTCGCCCCCGCCTCCGTCGACAGCGCGGCGCGCAGCGCCCGCGCGTCGACGCTCACGGCGAGGGGGGCGAGCCCGCGCCCGTAGACGACGGCAGGCACGCGTCCGGCGGCCCGCAGCCGCCGGCACGCCGCGCTGCCGCGCTCGGTGCGGACCTCGGTGACCAGGGCGATCTCAGCCATCGTGGCGGGCTCCTCGTCGCGCTCTCCTGCGGCGCGCGACCCGGTTCCGGGCGCGCGAGAGCCGGTTCGTCCGGCTCGACCCAGTGTAGGGCGGCGGCGCCACCGGCTCGCGAGGCCGGCGGCGGCTCACGAGAGGTTCTGGCCGCCGAAGATCTCCGAGACCGAGGTGCCCTCGAACACGGCGTCGATCGCGTCGGCGATGATCCGGGCGACCGAGAGGACCTCGATCTTGTCGATGCGCCGCTCCTCGGGAAGGGGCAGCGTGTTCGTCACCACGACCCGCGCGAGGGGGGACGCCTTCAGCCGGTCGAGCGCCGAGCCGGACAGGACCGGGTGCGTCGCCATGGCGATCACCTCGCGCGCGCCCTCGGCGACGAGGCGCTCGGCGGCGGCGCAGACGGTCCCGGCGGTGTCGATCATGTCGTCGATGACGACGCAGCGCCGCCCCTCGACGTTGCCGATCACCTCGAGCGCCTCCACGGCGCCCGCCGCGCCCGGCGGCCGGCGCTTGTGGACGAAGGCGAGGTCGCAGCCGAGGCGCTGGGAGAAGCGCTCGGCGACCTTCACCCGGCCGGCGTCGGGCGAGACGACCGTGAGGTCCCTCGGGTCGAACTGGCGGAGGTACTCGACGAGGACCGGCATCGCCGTCAGGTGGTCGACGGGGAAGTCGAAGAAGCCCTGGATCTGGCCGGAGTGCAGGTCCACGCTCACGACCCGGTCGGCGCCGGCGACGGTGATGAGGTCGGCGAGGAGCTTCGCGGTGATCGGCTCGCGCCCGGTTGCCTTGCGGTCCTGGCGGGAGTAGCCGTAGTAGGGGCAGACGGCCGTGATGCGCCGGGCCGACGCGCGCTTCGCGGCGTCGATCATGATGAGCATCTCCATCACCGAGTCGTTCACGGGCCTGGCGTGCGTCTGGACGATGAAGACGTCGGCGCCGCGGATCGAGGCGTCGTAGCGGCAGTGGATCTGCCCGTCGGCGAACTCCCGCAGGTTGGCCTCGCCGAGGGAGACGCCGAGGCAGCGGGCGATCTCCTCGGCGAGCTCGCGGTGGGCGCGCCCGGTGAACAGCTCGAGCCGTTGCCTCGCCACTAGCTCCATCGACGCTCCTCTCGCTCCTCGGCTCGGTCGGACGCGCCCTCGATCGGCGTGCCGGGGCCGACCACACGGCCCGCAAGGACGCGGGTGCCGGGCTCGAGGTGCACGAAGGGGCCGACGCGTGCCCCCTCGCCGATCACGGCCTGCCGGGCGACGACGTGCTCGAGGCGCGCGCCCGCCCCGACCTCGCAGTCGACGAGGTGGCAGCCCACCCCGACGACGGCGCCCTCGCCGACCACCGTGCGCCCCTCGAGCACGGCGCCGGGGAGCACGGTGACGTCGGCGGCCAGCTCCACCGTCGTGTCGAGGTAGGTGGCCTCGGGATCGACCATCGTCACGCCACGGCGCATCCAGCGCTCGTTGATCCGGGCGCGCACCTCCGCCTCGGCCGCCGCGAGCTGGGCACGGTCGTTCACCCCCGCCGCTTCGATCGGGTCCGGTGCGACCTGGGTGACGACGGGGTAGCCGGCGTCGTGGAGGACGGCGATCGTGTCGGTGAGGTAGTACTCCCCCTTCGCGTTGTCCGGGGAGAGCCGGCGCAGCGCCGGCGCCAGGACCGCGTGCTTGAAGCAGTAGATGGAGGTGGCCACCTCGTCGATGGCCCGCTCGTCCTCCGAGGCGTCCACCTCCTCGACGATGCGGGCGACCCGCCCGTCCTTCGTGCGCACGATGCGCCCATAGCCCGTCGGGTCCTCGAGACGGGCCGTGAGCAAGGTCGCGGCGGCGTCGCAGGAGCGGTGCGCCCGGACGAGGGCGGCGAGGGTGGCCGGCCGCACGAGCGGGGCGTCCCCGGGCAGCACGACGAGGTCGCCGGCGGCGAGGTCGGCGCCCTCGGGGAAGGCGGTGAGCGCCACCGCCGCCGCGTCGCCGGTGCCGCGCGGCTCGGTCTGGTCGACGAACTCGAGCGCGAGGTGCGCCGGCGCCTCGGCGCCGATCACCTTCGTCACCTCGACGGCGCGCGCCCCGACGACGACGACGACCCGCTCGACCGAGAGCTCGGCGAGGGCGTCGAGGACGTGGAGGACCATCGGCCGCCCGCAGAGCCGGTGCAGCGGCTTGGGCAGGCTCGAGCGCATGCGCGTCCCCTCGCCGGCGGCGAGCACGATGGCCGAGAGCGGTCGGTTCGGCACCGGCCCATTCTCGCCGACGAGGCCGCGGTGTGCAGGCCCGCCGTGGCCGCCTCCCCGAGCGGGCGCCTAGCGTCTTCGTCCGTGGGCGAGCGACCCGGCGGCGAGGTGGCAGGCGGCCTGCGCGCGCTGCTCGAGCGGCCCTTCGAGGAGCTCGGCCTCCCGGCGCTCGAGGAGTACGTGGCGATCGCCTGCCTCTCGCCCGCCTTCGACCCCGCCTTCGCCGAGCACGGCGAGCTGCGGCGCGCCGCCGAGCTCCTCGCCGGCTTCGTGCGCCGGCACGGTCCCGCGGGAGCGGCCGTCGAGGTGCTCGAGCTCCCCGGGCGCAGCCCCCTCCTCTTCGCGCACCTCCCCGCGACGCGCGCGGGCGCCGCCACCCTCGTCTACGGGCACCTCGACAAGCAGCCCGCCCTCGGCCCCTGGCGGGACGGCCTCGCCCCGTTCGCCGCGACGCGCGAGGGCGACCGCCTCTACGGGCGCGGCGTCGCCGACGACGGCTACGCCGCGATCGCCGCCACCCTCGCGCTGCGCGCGCTCGAGGAGGCCGGGCTGCGGCGCGGCCCGGTCGTCCTCCTCGTCGAGGGGAGCGAGGAGAGCGGCAGCCCCGACCTCGCCGCCTACCTCGACGCCCTCGCGCCTCGCATCGGCTCGCCGGGCCTCGTCGTCTGCCTCGACTCCGGTGCCGCCACCTACGACCGGCTCTGGGTGACGACGTCGCTGCGCGGCCTCGTCAACGCGACGCTCACCGTGCGGGTCCTCGAGCAGGGCGTGCACAGCGGACTCGCGGGCGGCGTCGTCCCCTCCTCGTTCCGCCTCGCGCGCCACCTCCTCGAGCGCGTCGAGGACGGCGCCACGGGCGAGGTCCGCCTCGCGCCGTGCCGGGTGACGCCGCCCGAGCACCGCCGGGCCGAGATCGCCGCGCTCGCCGCCGAGCTCGGCGAGGACGCGGCGGGCAGCTTCCCGACCGTCCCGGGCCTCGAGCTCGCCGGCGCCAGCCCGGCCGAGCGGCTCGAACGCCTCGCCTGGCACCCCGCGCTCGAGGTGACCGGCGCCGAGGGGCTGCCCGGTCGGCTCGAGGCGGGCAACGTGCTGCGGCCCCTCACGGCGCTGCGCCTGTCGCTGCGCCTCCCGCCCACCTGCGACGCGTCCCGTGCCGCCGAGGCGCTCGGCGCGGCGCTCACGGCCGACCCGCCGGCCGGCGCCGCCGTCACCCTCGAGGTCGAGGAGGTGGCCGAGGGCTTCGACGCCCCCCCGACCGCCCCGTGGCTCGCCGCGGCGCTCGACGCAGCGAGCCGGGCGGCCTTCGGCGCCCCGCCCGGTGCCCTCGGACTCGGCGGGACGATCCCGTTCCTGCCCGCCCTCGCCCGGCGCTTCCCCGACGCCCAGCTGCTCGCGACGGGTGTCCTCGGACCGGGGTCCGGCGCCCACGGACCGGACGAGTTCCTCCACGTGCCGACGGCCGTGTCGCTCACCGCCGTCCTCGCGGCCCTGCTCGCCGCGGCGCCCTAGCCAGGCGGGCGCGCCCTCCTCAGCTCGCCAGCACGACGGCGCGCCAGCCGAGGTCGGGGAAGCCCGCCGCCGACGCGAGCGCGGCGGACGGCGCGTTGTCCGGCCGGTGCAGGTAGAGCGCGACGGCGCCCTCGGCGTAGACGCGGCGCGCCGCCTGCGCGACGAGGCGGCGCCCGAGGCCTCGGTTGCGGTGCGCCGGCTCGGTGGCGACGGCAAGCTCCTGGCCGAGGGCGTCGTGGCGCTTGCGGCCGACGCCGGCGGCGTAGCGCCCGGCGGCGTCGAAGGCCACGAGCACCTCGCCGTTGAACGGGCGCAGCCACGCCGGGACGCGCGCGTCGTCGGGCGCCAGCCACGCGCCGGCGTCCGGTAGGTCGACGAGCTCGCGACAGGCGCGGAACACCCCGAGCGCAGCGCGCCGCTCCGGTACGCCGAGGAGCGCCGGGAGCCGCTCGACGAGGCCCTCGAGCCCGAGGCGGCGCGCGGCGGCGGCGACCTCGCCGACGCTGCCCGGCGGCACCGAGACGACCGCCCCGGCCGGCGTGGCCACGCCGACCGCCGGCCGCACGGCCCCGTCCCAGCCGGGCCGCTCGCGCAGCGGCGAGCCGACGACCTCGAGCGGACGAGACGGGGGCCACGCGCCGAGGAAGTGGCGCAGGTGCGCGCGAAGGCGGCTCTCGAGCGCTGCCGCAGCGGTCGCCTCTGCCATGCCCCACCCTCGCTCGGCGGTGGGTGAGCCTACCGGCCGCCGACTACCGTCGGCCGCATGCGAGGGCCGGACGACGCCGTGGCGCGCGCGGCGCGCCTCGCCGAGGAGGAGCTCTTCCCCCGCGCCCTCGAGACCGACGCCGCCCCGCTGCTGCCGAGGGCGCGCCTCGACGCGCTCGCTGCCGCCGGCCTCTACGGCGTCGCCGGCCCGCGCGAGCTCGGCGGGGCCCCGGACCTCGCGACGTTCTGCCGCGTCCTCGAGGCGCTCGCGTCCGGCTGCCTCACGACGGCGTTCGTGTTCGCGCAGCACCACAACGCCGTGCGGACCCTCGCCGGCGCGCCGGCCGACCTGCCGGCCCGACGGCTCCTCGAACCGCTGTGCCGCGGGGACGTGCGCGCCGGCGTCGCCTACTCCGCGCTGCGCCGGCCCGGCCCGCCGCTGCTCAGCGCCCGGCCGGTCGGCGCGAGCTTCGTCCTCGACGGGCGCGCCCCGTGGGTCTCGGGCTTCGGGCTCGTCGACGTCGTGCACGTGGCGGCGCTCACCGACGACGGGCGCGTCGTGTGGGGCCTCGTCGACGCGGCCGAGGGCCCGACGCTCGTCGCGCGGCCGCTCCCGCTCCTCGCGCTCGGGGCGAGCGGGACGGTCGAGCTCGCCTTCGCCGGCCACCGCCTGGCGGCCGAGCGCGTCACCCTCGTCGAGCCCCTCGAGGCCTGGCGCCGGCGCGACGCGCTCGGGCTGCGACCGAACGGCTCGCTCGCGCTCGGCGTCGCACGCCGGGCCGCCGCCCTCGGCGGCCTCGGCGCCCTCGCCGCCGAGGTCGAGGCCTGCCGCGAGCGGCTCGACGCCTCCTCGCCCGCCGAGCTGCCCGAGGCGCGCGCCTGGGCGGCCGAGCTCGCCGCGCGGGCGGCGTCGTCCCTGCTCGCCGCCGAGGGGGCCCGGGGCGCCCTCGCCTCGTCGCACGCGGCGCGCCTCGGGCGCGAGGCGCTCGTCCTCCTCGCCTTCGGCCAGACCCCGGCGATCCGGGAGGCGCTGCGCCACCGGCTCGCGCGCCGGGCGCCGACCTGACGCACGGCCGGGTTCGGCCGCGGCGCCCCTATGCTTGCTCGTGCGCAGCCCGAGACCTCGGGTCGACACCGTTCCCGACGAACCCCAGCCCGCGCGCGGCGGGCCGAGCCGGAGGAGACCGTGCAGGCAACGACGACGGCGAGCGCGCCCGCGACGACGGCGCACGGGCACCGCCACCTCGGCCTCGCCCTCGCCCTCATCAGCACCGTCCAGCTCATGGTGGTGCTCGACGCCACGATCGTGAACATCGCCCTGCCCTCGATGCAGCGGGACCTGCACTTCTCGGCCACCGGCCTCGAGTGGGTGGTGAACGGCTACGCCCTCGCCTTCGGCGGCCTCCTCCTCCTCGGCGGGCGCACCGGCGACCTCTACGGGAAGCGGCGCATGTTCATGGCCGGGGTCGCGCTCTTCACCGCCGCCTCGCTGACCGGCGGCTTCGCCACGACCCAGGTCTGGCTCATCGCGGCGCGCATGGTCCAGGGCGTCGGCGGCGCCATCGCGTCGCCGACGGCGCTCTCGCTCGTCACGAGCACCTTCCCCGAGGGGCGCAGCCGCGACCGCGCGATGGGCGTCTACGCCGCCATGTCGAGCGCCGGCGCCTCGATCGGCCTGCTCCTCGGCGGCATCCTCACCGACCTCGCCAGCTGGCGCTGGGTGCTCTTCGTCAACGTCCCCATCGGCGCCCTCGTCGTCATCGCCGCGCCGCTCGTCCTCGGCGAGACCGAGGGCCGGCAGGGCCGCCTCGACCTGCCCGGGGCCGTCTCGGTGACCGCCGGGATGTCCTTCCTCGTCTACGGGCTCTCGCACGCCGCCTCGGCGTCGTGGTCGACGCCGCTCACGGTCGGCTCGCTCGCCGGAGCGGCCGTCCTGCTCGCAGCCTTCCTCGCCATCGAGGCGCGCTCGACGCACGCCCTCATGCCGCTGCGCGTCTTCGCCAACCGGAACCGCTCCGGCGCCTACGGGATGATGCTCATCATCGGCGCCGGGCTGTTCGCGATGTTCTTCTACCTGACGCTGTTCGTCCAGGACATCCTCGGCTTCTCGCCGCTCAAGGCGGGCCTCGTCTCGCTGCCGATCTCCCTCACGATCGCCGCCTGCGCCGGGCTGAGCTCGCGCGTCGTCGGGCGCATCGGCGCCCGCCCCCTCCTGGCCGCCGGGCCGCTCGTCAGCGCGGCCGGCCTCGCGTGGATCTCCCGGGTGACCCCGGCGAGCACCTTCACCGGCGACGTGCTCGGGCCCGAGCTGCTCATCGCCATCGGGATGGGCCTCACCTTCGTGCCGCTCACGCTCACCGCGGTCGCCGGCGCCAGGCCGGGCGAGACCGGCCTCGTCTCGGCCCTGCTCAACACGGGCCAGCAGCTCGGGGGCTCCCTCGGGCTCGCCGTGCTCGTCACGATCGCCACCGCGGTGACCCGTCCCCGGCTCCTCGCGGCTCGCAGCCGGGCCGCGACCGCCGCGGCGCTGACCGCCGGCTACTCGCGCGCCTTCCTCGTCGCCGGAGCGTTCCTCCTCGCCGGTAGCGTCATCGCCCTCGTCGTCGTGCGAGCCGGGCGCCCGCCGGCTCCGGCCACCCTGGGCCGTGCTCAGCGCGAGCTCGGGCTCGAGCGCGGCGGCTCGCGTCCAGAGGTAGCGACGGATCCGTAGGCGATGACGGAGAGGAAGCGCACCGGCAGCTCGCACAGCTCGGCGGGGCCGTGCGCGACCTCGCCGTCGAACTGCAGGGCGTCGCCGGGCTCGAGGTGGTAGACGGCGCCGGCGTAGGAGTAGTCGACGACGCCCTCGAGCACGTAGAGGAGCTCGGTGCCCGGGTGCTGGTAGAGGGGGAAGACCTCGCGGCGGCTCGTGAGCGTGACGAGCATCGGCTCCATCCGCTTGGCGGGCCCCCGCATCGAGCCGAGCAGCTGGTAGCGGTGGCCGGAGGCCGTCCCCGGCCGCACGAGCTCCGGGCCGGTGCCCGCCCGGGTGAACAGGGCGTCGCGCTCCTCGTCGAGCCCCTGGAACAGCGAGGTGACGGGCACCTCGAGCGCGGCCGCCAGGCGGGCGAGCGTCTGCAGGTTCGCCGCCCCCTGGGCGTTCTCGACCTTCGAGACGACCGCCTTGGAGAGCCCGGCTCGCCGGGCGAGGCCCGCGAGCGACAGCCCCCGGTCCATGCGCCGCTCGCGCGTGCGCGCCCCGATGACGGCGGCGAGGCGCGCGACGTCGGCCTCGACGCGGTGCGCGCCGGGCGGCGTGCCGGCCGGCGCTTCGTCGGCCACGTCCTCAGGCGCCGCTCGGCACCTCGCCCGCCGGCACCCGCTCGCGGGGTGCCGGCGGGGTGGCCGACGGCTCGCGCACCGGCACCTGGCGCGTCGGGCGGGAGCGAACGAGGGGCACCCGTATCGACAGCACGCCGGCCTCGAGGCTCGCCTCGAGCCGGTCGACGTCGCAGGCGTCGCCGAGCAGCAGCCTCCGCCGGGCCGAGCCGTGCGGACGCCCGCTGATCAGCGGGTCGATGCGCGCCCCCTCGGCGAGGACCCGCTCGGCCTCGACGACGAGCACGTGCGACTCGAGGCGCACGCGCAGGCGGTCGCGGGGCACGCCGGGGACGTCGAACTCGAGGTGGAGCGCACCCCGGGCGAGGTAGGCGTCGTAGGCGAGCGGCGGCCGGCGAGCGGGCGAGACGCCGTCCGCCTCGTCGGCGAGCGGCTGGACGTAGCAGGGGACGTCGGGTTCGAACATCGGCACCACCTCGCGGCGTCTCGTTCACGATTCTAGAGCAGCAGCTGTGAATCGTGAACGAGCCGGGTGCCCGATCAGGGGCCTCGGCGCGCCGCCTGGTCGCTCGCCGGTGGCTGCCGCTGCAGCTTGCGCACGTAGAGCTGCTCGTCGGCACGCCGCAGCGCCGCCTGGAGGCCCTCGCCCGGCTCGAGCTCGGTGACGCCGGCCGTGAAGCGGATCGGGTGCCCCGCGCGCAGGCGAGCGAGGAGGCGCTCGGCGCCGGCCAGGGGAGCCCGGGCGACGAACGCGAACTCGTCGCCGCCGAGCCGGCCGAGGACCGCGTCGGCCCCGAGCACCGCCAGCCACGCCCGCGCCGCCTCGGCGAGCAGGCGGTCCCCCGCCTCGTGGCCCTCCACGTCGTTCACGAGCTTGAAGTCGTCGAGGTCGATCACCGCGAGCACGAGCGGCCGCTCGAGGCGGTCGGCGATCGCCTGCTCGAGCTCGGCGACGCGCTGGAAGCCGCGCCGGTTGAGCACGCCGGTGAGGACGTCGGTGTCCGCCTGGCGGCGCAGCCGGCCGACGGCGCGCTCGAGGACGAGGCCGGTCATCACGATCGTGCCGGCGACGACGGCCCAGACCACCCCCCAGCGCGCCAGCCCGTTCGCCGCGAGGCCGGCCGCGCAGCCGGCGCTGATGAGGGCGAGCTCGGCGAGCACGGCGAGGCGCGGGAGGAAGGAGGCGGCGTAGACGGCCATCGAGACGAAGGGGAAGGTGGTGAGCACCTTGCCCTGGGGGGTCCGCGCGGTCGCGACGAAGACGCTGTTGAGCACGACGCCGCACGCGAGGACGCCAGCCCAGGTCGCCGGGCCGGTGCGCCCCCCGGCGAGCCAGAGCACGGCCGCCGTCGCGGCGCACAGGAGGCCGACCGCGAGGTAGAGGTCGACCACCTCGAGGCGGGAGGTCGGCACGGCGAAGGAGCCGAGGCAGGCCACCGCGGCGAGCAGCTCGAGGAGGACGAGGACGCGCACCTCGACGCCCCCGCGCGGCGCGAGGGCGGCGAGGCGGCCGTAGGCGGCGGGCCGGCGAGGTTCCACGGCGGGCACGGGCCAATTCCAGCCCACGGCGGCCTCGCCCGCCAGGATCGCGGCTCAGGCCGGCCGCACGGGGCTGCCCCGGCGCGCCGCCAGGCCGGCGAGCACCTCGAGCACGACGCGGTGGGCGTTGTTCAGCGTGACCTCGCCGTGGTCGTAGGGCGGGGCGACCTCGACGACGTCGAGCGCGACGAGCGGCGCCTCGATCGCGAGGCGCCGGACGGCGCGCAGCAGCTCGACCGGGGAGAGGCCACCGGGCTCGGGCGTCCCGGTGCCGGGGGCGAAGCCGGGGTCGAGCACGTCGATGTCGACCGACAGGTAGACGGCGTCGCAGCCGGCCGTCGCCTGCGCGAGCGCGTCGTCGAGGACCGCGTCGAGGCCGCGCTCGACGACCTCCTGCATGCGGTGGTAGTGCATGCCCTGGGCGCGCATCCACGCGAACGTGGCGGCGTCCGGCCAGTACCCGCGCAGGCCGACCTGGACGAAGTTCGAGCCGGCGACCGCCCCCGACTCGATGAGCCGGCGCATCGGGGTGCCGTGGCTCGCGAGGTTCCCGTCGATGGAGTCGGCGGTGTCGGCGTGGGCGTCGAAGTGGACGACGCCGATCGTCCCGAAGCCGTGGGCGGCCGACACGGCGGTCGCCGACGGCCAGGTGATCGAGTGGTCCCCGCCGAGGACGACGGGGAAGATCCCCCGCTCGGCGACCTCCGCCACGCGCGCGCGGATGGCGGCGTGCGAGGGCTCGACGAGCCCGTGGGGGCAGGCGGCGTCGCCGTAGTCGACGACGTCGAGCGCCTCGAACAGCTCGATCCCGAGGTCGAGGTGGAAGCTGCCCGGGTGGTAGGCGAGGGCGCGCAGCGCCCGGGGCGCGAAGCGGGCGCCGGGGCGGTGCGTCGTCGACCCGTCCCAGGGGGCGCCGACCACCGCGACGTCGGGGCGCCGCGCGTCGAGCTCGGCCGGCTCGAGCAGGAGCGGGCGCCGGGCGAAGGTGGCGGGGCCCTCGTAGGAGGGGGCGTCGCCGCGGTCCGGGGCGCGCCAGGCTGGGTCGGCGCCGGCCACACGCCATTGGTAGCACACGAGGCCCCGGCTAGCGCATCGTGTCGAGGACGAGCTCGATGTCCTCGAGCGTCGTGCGCGGGTTGACGACCACGAGGCGGGCGAGCGGCTCGCCGCGGTGGCTCGTCGGGGTGACGAAGGCCGTCCCCGCGGCGCGCAGGCGCTCCGACCAGGCGTAGTAGTCCGCCTCGCGCCAGGCGTGCCGGCGGAAGCACAGGACCGTCAGCTCCGGCTCGTCGAGCAGCTCGAGCTCGGGGCGCTCCCGGATCGCGGCGGCGGCCTGGCGCGCCACCTCGAGGGTGCGCTCGATCGCCGCGACGTAGGCGTCGGTGCCGTGCGTCGCGAGCGAGAACCAGAAGGGCAGCCCGCGAGCCCGGCGGGTGAGCTGGATGGCGTAGTCGGACGGGTTCCACTCGCCGGTCCGCTCGACCGCCTCGAGGTAGTCGGCGCGCTGGGCGTGCGCCGCGCGGGCGAGCTCGGGGCGCCGGTAGAGGAGGGCGGCGCAGTCGAAGGGGGCGAACAGCCACTTGTGGGGGTCGATCACGACCGAGTCGGCGCGCTCGATGCCGGCGAAGCGCGCGCGGGCGCTCGGGGCGGCGAGCGCGCCGCCGCCGTAGGCCGCGTCGACGTGCAGCCACAGCCCGCGCCGGCTCGCCTCGTCGGCGACCGACCCGAGGTCGTCGATCACGCCGAGGTTCGTCGCGCCCGCGCTCGCCACCACGGCGAAGACCTCGGTCCCGCGCGGACGCCCGTCGATCGCCGCTGCCACCGCCGCGCCGTGCAGCCGGCCGTGCTCGTCGGGGATCGCTTCGAGCACCTCGACGTCCATCACACGTGCCGCCGCCGCGACCGAGGCGTGCGCCTCGTCGCTCGCCACGAAGGCGAGGCGCGCCCGACGAGACCCGCCGGCATCCCGGTACGCGTGGCGCGCCGCCACGAGGGCCGACAGGTTGCCGAGCGTGCCCCCCTGGACGAAGGTGCCGCCGGCTCCCGGCGGCAGGCCGGCGAGGTCGCGCAGCCACGCCAGGGCCTCGTTCTCGGCGAAGACGGCCCCGGCCCCCTCGAGCCAGCTCCCCGCGTAGATCGAGGAGGCGCCGACCACGAGGTCGAAGAGCGCGGCTGCCTTCGTCGGCGCGCAGGGGACGAAGGCGAGGTAGCGAGGGTGGTCGATCGAGATGCAGGCGGGGGCGAGCACCTCGGCGAACAGCTCCAGCGCCGCCTTGCCCCCGATGCCGGCCGGCGTCACGGTCTGCCCCGCCGCCGCGGCGAGCTCGGCGAGCGGTCGCGGGCCGTCGAGCGGGACGGGGTCGAGGCGAAGGCGCTCGCGGGCGTACGCGAAGACGGCGTCGGCGAGCTCCTCGAGCTCCTCGCCCCAGCGGTGCACCGGTCCCGAGCCTACGGGCAGGGGACCTCCTCGCGAGCCGGTGGCCCGCGCCCGGCGGGAGCGCCGGCGACCTAGCCTGGAGCGCGACGCGGTCGCCAGGGCGGCTCGCCGCCCGGGGAGGAGGGAGCGATGCCGGACTCGGTCGTCCTCGCAGGGGCCCGGACCCCCATCGGGAAGCTGTCAGGCGCCCTCGGCGCGCGACGCGCCAGCGAGCTCGGGGCCGTTGCGATCGCCGAGGCCCTGCACCGAGCTGGCGTCGCCCCCGACGCCGTCGACTACGTCGTGATGGGACAGGTCCTCCAGGCCGGGCAGGGTCAGAACCCCGCCCGCCAGGCCGCGATCGCGGCGGGCATCCCGATGAGCGTCCCGGCGGCGACGCTCAACAAGGTCTGCCTGTCGGGGCTCAACGCCATCCAGCACGCCCGCCTCCTCATCGCCGCCGGCGAGGCCGACGTCGTCGTGGCCGGTGGGATGGAGTCGATGACGAACGCGCCCCACCTCCTGGCGGCCGGACGGCGCGGCCTGCGCTTCGGCTCGGGCGAGCTCGAGGACGCCATCATGGCCGACGGCCTCACCTGCGCCTTCGGGCACCAGTCGATGGGCGCAGCCACGGAGCAGGACGCCGCGGCCGCGGGCATCGGCCGGGAGCGCCAGGACGCCATCGCCCTCGCCTCCCACGAGCGCGCCGCGGCGGCCCAGAAGGAGGGGCGCCTCGCCGAGGAGATCGTCCCCGTGCACCTCGAGGGGCGCGCCGGCACCGTCGAGGTCCGCGACGACGAGGGGATCCGCCCCGACACGACGCTGGCCTCCCTCGCCGCCCTCAAGCCCGCCTTCGCGGCCGGCGGCTCCATCACCGCGGGGAACGCGAGCCAGATCTCCGACGGTGCGGCCGCCCTCGTCGTGGCGTCGACGGACGCCGCGGCGCGCCTGGGCGTGCAGCCGCTCGCCGAGCTCCTCGCCTACGGTCAGGTCGCCGGCCCCGACACCTCCCTGCTCACCCAGCCCTCCCGGGCGGTGCGCGCCGCGCTCGGGCGTGCCGGGATGACGCTCGCGCAGGTCGACCTGTTCGAGATCAACGAGGCCTTCGCCGCCGTCTCGGCGGCCTCCATCGCCGACCTCGGCGTGCCCGACGACGTCGTCAACGTGAACGGGGGGGCGATCGCCCTCGGCCACCCGATCGGCATGTCCGGCGCTCGGCTCGCCCTCACGCTCGCCTACGAGCTGCGCCGCCGGGGCGGCGGGGTCGGCGCGGCGGCGCTGTGCGGCGGGGGCGGCCAGGGCGACGCCCTCCTGCTGCGGGTGGCCTGAGCCTCAGGGTCCGAGCACGACGAGGAGGTCGCCCGCCTCGACGCGCGCCGAGGCGGGGACGACGACGCGCTGCACGACGCCGCCGACCGGCGTCGTCACCCGCGCGTCCATCTTCATCGCCTCGATCGTGGCGATGACCTGACCGGCCTGGACGCGCTCGCCCGGGCGAACGGCGACGGACACGACGCCGCTGAAGGGCGCGCCGACCTGGTTCGGGTCGTCGGGCGCCGCCTTCTCGCCGGAGGGCTTGCGCGCCTCGACGGCGAGGTCGCGCACGACGACCGAGCGGGGACGGCCGTTCATCCTGCAGTAGACGGTGCGGAAGCCCCGCTCGTCGGGCTCGGTCATCGCGTCGACGGCGAGGTAGAGCGCCACGCCCGGCTCGAGCTCGACCTCGATCTCCTCGCCGAGGCGCGGACCGTAGAAGAAGGCGGCGGTGGGCAGCACGCCGAGGTGGCCGTAGCGCTCGAGCGCCTCGGCGTAGTCGCGTGCCGGACCGGGGAAGAGCAGCTCGGACAGGACGCGCCGGCGCTCGGGTCCGTGGAGCGCCTGCTTGTCGGCCTCGGAGAGCTCCTGGGTCCGGGCGAGGGGCGGGCGCCCGGCGAGCGCCTTGGTCCGGAACGGCTCGGGCCAGCCGCCCGCCGGCGTGCCGAGCTCCCCGTGGAGGAAGGCGATGACGCTGTCGGGGATGTCGAAGCGGGCCGGGTCCTCGGCGAAGGCCGCCGCGTCCGCGTCCTGGGCAGCCAGGTGCAGCGCCAGGTCGCCGACCACCTTGCTCGTCGGGGTGACCTTGACGATGTCGCCGAGGATGTCGTTCGCCTTGGCGTAGAGGTCCTCGACCACCTCGAAGCGATCGCCGAGGCCGAGGGCGATGGCCTGCTGGCGGAGGTTGGAGAGCTGGCCCCCGGGGATCTCGTGGCGGTAGACGCGCCCGGTCGGGGCGGGCAGTCCCGACTCGAAGGGGCGGTAGAGGAGGCGGACGGCCTCCCAGTAGGGCTCGAGGTCCAAGAGCGCGTCGAGCGAGATGCCGCTCGCCCGCTCGGTGTGGTCGGTCGCCGCGACGATCGCGGCGAGCGAGGGCTGGCTCGTCATCCCCGACAGGGGGGCGATCGCTCCGTCGATCGCGTCCACGCCCGCCTCGACGGCCGCGAGGTAGGTGGCGAGCTGGCCGCCGGCCGTGTCGTGCGTGTGCAGGTGCACCGGCTGGTCGAAGCGCTCGCGAAGGGCGCGGATCAAGATCGCGGCGGCCGGGGCCCGCAGGAGGCCAGCCATGTCCTTCACGCACAGCACGTGCACGCCGCAGCCGACGAGGCGCTCGGCGAGGCGCAGGTAGTAGTCGAGGGTGTAGAGCCGCTCGGCGGGGTCCGCGAGGTCGCCCGTGTAGCACAGCGTCCCCTCGGCGATCTTGCCCGCCTCGAGCACGGCGTCGACGGCGGGCCGGATCTGGTCGACGTCGTTCAGGGCGTCGAAGACGCGGAAGATGTCGACGCCGGTGGCCGCCGCCTCGGCGACGAAGGCGTGGCCGACCTCGTCGGGGTAGGGGGTGTAGCCGACCGTGTTGCGGCCCCGGATCAGCATCTGCAGGCAGAGGTTGGGCACCGCCTCCCGCAGCGCCGCGAGCCGCTCGAAGGGGTCCTCCTTCAGGAAGCGCAGCGCCACGTCGTAGGTGGCGCCGCCCCAGCACTCGAGGCTGAGCAGCCCGGGGAGGAGGCGTGCCACGTAGGGGGCCGCCACGAGCATGTCGTAGGTCCGAAGGCGCGTCGCGAGGAGCGACTGGTGGGCGTCGCGAAACGTCGTGTCGGTGAGCGCGATCGCCCGCTGGTGGCGGAGGCGCCGGGCGAAGCCGTCCGGGCCGAGCTCGTCGAGGAGCTGGCGGCTCCCCGCCGGCGCCGGCGCGTCGAGGTCGAGGGGCGGGAGCTTCGAGCGCGCGGCCGGGACCGCGGGGGGCTCGCCGTGCGGCCGGTTCACGACCGCCTCGGCGAGGTAGGTGAGCAGGCGCGTCCCGCGGTCCGCGCTCTGGCGGGAGTGGAGCAGCTCGGGCTTGCGGGCGATGAACTCCGTCGACAGCCGTCCGGCGCGGAAGTCCTCGTCGTCGAGGATCGCCTGGAGGAAGGGGATGTTCGTCGCGATGCCGCGGATGCGGAACTCCGCGACCGCGCGCCGGGCGCGGTCCACCGCCTCGTCGAAGGTCCGGCCGCGGCAGGTGAGCTTGGCGAGCAGGGAGTCGAAGTAGGGGAGCACCTCGGTCCCGGCGGCGGTGCCCTCGTCGAGGCGGATCCCGGTCCCGCCGGGGGTGCGGTAGGTGGTGATGATCCCGGTGTCCGGGCGGAAGTCGTGCGCCGGGTCCTCGGCGGTGATGCGGCACTGGAGGGCGGCGCCCTGCAGGCGGATCGAGTCGCGGCTGATGCCGAGGTCGGCGAGGGTCTCCCCCGACGCGATGCGCAGCTGGGCCTGGACGAGGTCGACGGCGGTGACCTCCTCGGTCACGGTGTGCTCGACCTGGATGCGCGGGTTCATCTCGATGAAGACGTGGCGGCCGCGCGGGTCCACGAGGAACTCGACGGTCCCGGCGCCCGTGTAGCCGATCGAGGTGGCGAAGGCGACGGCGTGCTCGCACATCCGCTCGCGAAGCGCCGGGTCGAGGTTCGGGGCGGGGGCGATCTCCACCACCTTCTGGTGACGGCGCTGGATGGAGCAGTCGCGCTCGAAGAGGTGGACGACGTTGCCCACCTGATCGGCGAGGACCTGCACCTCGACGTGGCGCGGGCTGTCGACGGCCTCCTCGAGGAAGACCGTGTCGTCGCCGAAGGCGGACGCCGCCTCGCGCATCGCCGCCGCGATCGCGTCGGGGAGCTCCGCCGGCTGCGCCACGCGCCGCAGCCCGCGACCGCCGCCGCCGGCCGCGGCCTTGACGAAGAGGGGGAAGCCGAGCTCCTCGCCTGCGGCGACGAGCGCGGCGACGTCGCGCTGGGGAGGGACCGAGCCGAGCACCGGCAGCCCGGCCGCCCGGGCCGCCTCGAGGGCAGCGACCTTGTTCCCAGCGAGCCGCAGCACCTCGGCGCTCGGCCCGACGAAGACGATCCCCGCCGCGGCGCACGCCTCGGCCAGGTGGGGGTTCTCCGAGAGGAAGCCGTAGCCCGGGTAGATGGCGTCGGCCCCGACGCGCCGGGCGAGGCCGACGATCTCCTCGACGTCGAGGTAGGCGCGCACCGGATGGCCCGGCGTGCCGATCATGTAGCTCTCGTCGGCCTTCTGGCGGTGCAGGGAGTGGCGGTCCTCGTAGGGGTAGATGGCCACCGAGCGGATCCCGAGCTCGTTGGCAGCACGGAAGGCGCGAATCGCGATCTCGCCACGGTTGGCAACGAGCAGCTTCGTGATCAAGGCGCCTCCGCGCGCACGCCTGCCTCCTCGGGGGGAGGGCTCCACCTCGCTTCGACGAGCCTACGGTACTCGTCGGCGCCGCCGCCGAGGTCGACGACGAGCGTCAGCCGAGCGTGGCGGGCTCGGCGACGATGTCGATCGCGAGGGCGTAGGGGGGGTTCGACGAGCTCTTCGGGATCTCGAGGAGGACCCGGCTGCCGACCCGGACGCCGGCGAGGACGTCGAGGGCGCTCGGCTGCGCGGGATCGCCGACCGGCGCATCCTCGGGGATGCCCGTCTTCCAGGTGGAGGTCGCCACCTTGCGGCTCGACAGGTTCACGGCCACGAACTGGAAGACGACGAGCCCGGGGACGATCTTGCGCCCGTGGCCCCGGTCGAGCACGGCGACGGACACGGCCCTCGGCAGCGGGGCGTCGCGCGCGACCGAGACCGTGGGCACCTTGCCGGGCCGGCCCGTGACCGTCACGCCGTGGGCAGAGCGCGCGAGGAAGACCGCGCGCGGGTCGGCGCCCGCCCCCCGGCCGTAGGTGGCGAGCAGGTCGACGACGAACACGATCGTGTCGCTGCCGGTGATGCCCGCCTGCGGGTTGCCGGCCTTGCCGTAGCCGTCGGCGGGCGGCAGCACGAGGAGGAGACGGCTGCCGACGCGCCGCCCGACGAGCGCCCGGTCCCAGCCGGGGATGACCTGGCCGACGCCGATGGGGAACGCGGCCGCGAGCCGGCCGAAGGACGAGTCGAACACCTTGCCGCGCCAGATCTGCCCGACGTAGTTGGCGACGACCAGGTCGCCGCGCCGGACGAGCGCGCCGGTCCCGTCCCGCAGTACCCGCACCTCGAGCGAGGCGGGCGGTGCCGCCCTGGGGAAGCTGATCGTCGGCGCGTGCCCGAATCCACCGTGCACGGACGGCAGCGCGGGCGGACGCGAGGCCGCGGCGACCGAGGCGGCGAGCGGGCCGGCGACGAGGGCGAGGACGAGGAGGAGGGCGATGCGTCGCACGGCGGGACCTTCGGTCGGCGAGGAGGCGGTCGGCGGGAAGACAGCCAGCCTAGCCTCCACGCGGCTCGGCGCGGCCTCGGCGGCGGGCGGACGGGCGCTCAGCCGTGCGCGCCGGGGTCGTCCCTCGGGCCGAAGGCGATCGGCAGCGTCGGCGCGTCCTCGCCGGCTACCGGCCGCTCGCGCACCTCGGCGCGAGGAACCGGCCGCGACGGCGGTGCCGGCCGCCGGCCGGGCAGCACCGTGATCGCCGCGGCCCAGGCGTCGGCCTCGTCGATCGCCCACAGCGACGTGCCGAGGCGACGCGTCCGGCCGGCGACGAGGCGGCCCATCGCGCCGAACCCGACGAGCGCGACGAGCAGGGAGGCCAGGACGCGGGCCGCGCCGGCCGCGTCGCTCGCCGCCACGTACAGCAGGTAGCCGGTCAGCGCGCCGAGCACGGCGAGCTCGGCCGCCGAGCGCAGCGCGACCTCGCGCACGACCGCAGCCGAGCGGCGTAGCGCGCCCCTCGCCGCCTCGGCGAGGTGCGCGCGTCCGGCGAGACGGCCGACGGGCTTCTCCCCCGCGAGGACCGAGCGCCAGACCTCGCCCTGCGCCCGCAGGGACTCGACGTCGTCGCCCACGATGTCGCCGCCCGCGACCGCCCCCGGGCCGGCCGCGAAGCGCTCCCGCCAGCGCGCCAGGGAGGCGGCGACCGCAGCTGCCGCGCCAGGCGCGAGGAGCGGGTCCGCGTCCTGCAGCCAGCTCGTGGCGAGGACCGCCTGCCGGGGCCCGAACGCCGCCGCGAAGTCGCCCACAGACAGCGTGCCCCAGCACAGGTCGTGGAGGTAGCGCCCGAGGTTGAAGGCGCTCGCCAGCCTCGGCTCGTCGACGAGGAGGCGGGCGAGGAGGGCGAGGTACAGCTCGCGCACCGCGCCGACGAAGCCGCGCTGGTCCGCCCAGGCGCGGCGCAGGTCGTCGGTGGAGAGCTCGACGCGCAGCACCGGTGCGATCCTCGCCAGCTCGCCGTCGACCTGCTCGAGGGCGAGGGGCACCCGCTCCGCGGAGGCGAGGTCCTCCAGGCCGGGGAGGCCGGGACGAGGCGCCCCTCCCCGGTGCAGGAGCGGGCCGCACAGGTCGGCGAGCAGCCAGCCGAGCTGGAAGGCCGCCCCCCCGAGGGGCCGGGCGTGCGCCGCGTCGAGCCGGGCGCCGCCTGGCGGGGCCGTCTGGTCGGTCACTCGATCCATGCCGAACCTCCCTGCCACCGGCCACCGCCGCCCGCACCGGTCGGCGGGGCCGCGCCGAGCCAAGGATGTCACCGGCTCGGCCCGCGCCGCCAGGGGCTGCGCCGGCCGAGCCTCGTACCGACCGGCCGGCCTGCGACGACGCGACCTGCCCGGCGCGAGCGCTAGCGGAGCTCCTCGTCGTCGTAGGGCTCCGGGCGCGCCTGCTCGAGCGCGTCCGCCTCGGGCACCTCGGCGGCGATCGCGGGCGGCCACGGCGGCGCAGCCTCCTCGGCGACCGGCTCGAGCTGCTCGAGCGCGTCGGCCTCGGGCACCTCCGGCTCGACGTCGAGCCCGGGAACGCCGGCGACCGCCTCGTCGGCGCGCTCCTCCTCGCCCGGGGGCTCGAGCCCCGTCACCGGCCGAAGGTCCCCGTAAGCGTCCCGCTGGCGAGCACGTGCTCACGCACGAGGAAGCGCAGCAGCGCGTAGGTCGTCCGCTCCCCGGCCTCGAGCGCGTCGACGTCGAGGGCGTAGACGGTGAAGACGTAGCGGTGCGGGGGCCCGGGCGGCGGCGCCGGGCCGTCGTAGCCGCGCTCGCCGAAGTCGTTGAGGCCGTCGATCCCGGGCTCGGCGCCGACCGCCTCGGGCAGCTCGAGCACCGAGGCAGGGAGGTTGAAGCGGACCCAGTGGCTGAAGCCCACGCCCGTCGGCGCGTCCGGGTCGTGGCAGGTGAGCGCGTAGCTCCTCGTCCCCGCCGGTCCGGGGCTCCAGGCGAGCTGTGGGCTGCGGTTCTCCCCGCCAGCGCTCGTGTGGACCGCCGACATCGGCAGCACGCCGCCGTCGGCGAACTGCCGGCTCGTCACGCTGAGCGTCTGCTCGGCCATCACACCCTCCCCTCGTCCCAGCGGCGGCACCGCCTGGCCGGCGGGCGCGCGCTCAACCTAGCGCCCCGGGCGGCACGCCACCGGCGCCGCTGCCGTCGCTGTCGGGCGGCGACGAGCCGGCCTCGCCGGCCGCCCCGGCCGGGGCGCCCGCCACCCCGACCGTGTAGGCGGTCATCGAGAGGGATCCCATCGTGCAGCCTTCGACGAGGACCTCGGCGCGCTCGCCACGGGCCGCGGCGATCCCCGCGACGTACAGGAGCGGGAGGAAGTGGTCGGGGGTCGGCGCAGCGAGGTGGAAGTCGGCGTGCGCCGACAGGCCGGGCGCCTCGCTCGGGCGCTGGGTCATCACGGCCCTCGCCGCCTCGTCGAAGCGCAGCGCCCAGTCGAACGCCGCCTCCGGACGCCGCCAGGCGAGCGCGCGGAGGTTGTGCACGACGTTGCCGCTCGCGAGCACGAGCACGCCGCGCTCGCCGAGCGCCGCGAGGCGGGACCCGAGCTCGAGGTGGTACTCGGGGGGCTCGAGGGCGTTCACGGAGAGCTCGAGGACGGGCACGTCCGCCTTCGGGAAGAGGTGGCACAGCACCACCCAGGCGCCGTGGTCGAGCCCCCAGCCGTCGCGCGCCAGCCCGACGCGCGCGGGGCGGGCGAGCGCAACGACCTCCTCCGCGACCTCGGGCGCGCCCGGCGCCGGGTACTCGAACGCGAAGAGCTCGGGGGGGAAGCCGTAGAAGTCGTGGATCGTGCGCGGCCGGGGCATGGCCGTCACCGCTGTGGCGTCGACGTACCAGTGCGCCGAGACGACGAGCACGGCGCGCGGGGGCGCCTCCAGCGACGCCCCGAGCGCGCGCCACGCGGCCGTGTAGCGGTTCTCCTCGATCGCGTTCATCGGGCTGCCGTGCCCGAGGAAGGCAGCCGGCTGCCGCCGCGGCCTGGTCACCTCGTCCACCAGTCCTCCCCCAACCCACCGGCGCCGCCCGCCGCGTCGAGCTCCACCGTACCGGGCCGGCGCCAGCCACCCGCTCAGTCGACGCGCGCCGACCAGCCGCTGAAGCGCCGGACGTCGACCGCCAGCACCGGGCCGGGCGGCGGCTGCTCGCGGTACTGGGGGTAGCGGGCGGCGAGGAGCGCGAGCGCGCCGGCGCCCTCCTCGGCGCCGGCGTCGACGAGGCGGGCGACGCCGTCCGCCCGCGCCCACCACAGGGCCGACCAGTCCTCCTCGTAGTGGTCGACGAGGAGGGCGACCGCGGGGTTCTCCGCGACGTTGGCGAGGCGGCGCAGCGACGCGGACCGCTTCGGCTTGGCGTCGACGGCGCTGTAGATGCAGTCGCCGGCCAGCGCGAAGACCACCGGGACGAGGTGCGGGCGCCCCGACGCGTCGGCGCTCGCCAGGCGGGCGACCCGCGCCGTCGCGAAGCGCCGCCGCGCCTCGGCCGGGCTCACGGCGCCGCCGCCTACTCGCCGTGCAGCTCGGCGATCGCCGCCTCGAAGCGCTCGAGCTCCGCCTCGACTCGCGACCTGCCGGCGGAAGGCAGCCAGCGCACCGCGCGGCGGAAGCCGGCGCGCTCGAAGACCTCGAGCACGCGTGGGTCGGCGGGGGCGGACATGAGGGTGCACTCGATCGGCCGCTCGGCCTTCGCCCAGATCTCCTCGGCGCGCTCGAGGATCCCCTCGGACGCGTAGTTCGGCAGCCACCCGTCGCCGTAGGCGAGGACGCGCTCGACGACCGTCGGACCGCGCCCCGCCACGAGGACCGGCGGGTGCGGCCGCTGCGCCGGCTTCGGCCAGGACCAGATGCGCTCGAAGGACACGTGCTCGCCCTGGAAGCTCGCCTCCTCCTCGGTCCAGATCGCCTTCAGCGCACCGACGCGCTCGGCGAGCACGGCACGGCGCCGGCGAGGGTCCGTGCCGTGGTTCTCCATCTCCTCCCGGTTCCAGCCGAGGCCGACGCCGAACTCGAGACGCCCGCCCGAGAGCACGTCGACGCTCGCCACCTCCTTCGCGGTGATGATCGGGTCGCGCTCGACGAGGAGGCAGACGCCGCTCCCGAGGCGGAGCTTGCTGGTCGCTGCCGCCGCTGCCGTCAGCGCCACGAAGAGGTCGAAGGTGTGCGCGTAGCGCCGGGGCAGCTCGCCACCGGCGGGGGGCGGCGTGCGGCGGCTCGCCGGGATGTGGGTGTGCTCGGGGAAGAAGAGCGACTCGAACCCGTGCTCCTCGACGAGGCGGGCGAGCGAGCCCGGGTCGATGGCGTCGTGAGTCGGGAACATCGCCACGCCGAAGTCCATGGGGCCTCCTGTGCGAGCTACCGCGCCGGACGCGCGCGGCCGAGGCTAGCGACTGCGCCCTGGGTCTGGTCGCTCGGCGCACAATCCACTGCGATCACGTGCCGTGCAGCTACACTCCACCAGGCTCTACGCCAGAGGGGATGCATTGTTCTGCTCGCAGTGCGGTGCCGAGCTGCCGATCGCGGCCCGTTTCTGCCCGGGCTGCGGCGCTGCAGCGCCGACGACCGGCGAGGGCAGGGACGCCGCTGCGGCCAGCGGCGGCACCGGTGCGCTCCGCTTCGACCTGCGACGGTGGACGCTCGGGGACCTGGTCGTCGCGGCCGCGACGCTCGTCGCCTTCCTCGCCCTCTTCCTGCCGTGGTACAGCTGGTTCGACAGCTTCTCGTCCACCTCCTACAGCGAGAGCGTCCTGAGCGGCCACGCCTGGACCTACCTCGTGCTCCTCGTCGACCTCGCCCTCCTCGCCTACCTCGCCGGGCGTGCCCTGTCCGTGCGGGTCCGGCTCCCCCTCCCCCACCACCAGGCGGTCGCCCTCGCCACGGGCTTCAACGCCCTGCTCCTGCTGATCGCCTTCGTCGCCGTCCCCGGGGCAACGTCGTGGTCCTTCGGCGCCTACCTCGGCCTCCTCGCCGGCCTCGCGGCGCTCGCCGGCAACGCGAGGGCTCTCCGCCGGGCACCGGGCGCGCTGCGACCGGCCGCGCGTGCCGCCACGGCGACCGGCCACTGCCCGGCCTGCCACGCGCCGCGTGGCTCCGGCGACGTCTGCGCGTCGTGCGGCGCACCGCTCGACGCGCCCGGCTGAGGCGCTGCCCCCCTCCCGCTCCGGTCCCTCTCAGCCCCCGGGCGGCGCTCCTCCCGCCTCGAGGCCGGCCGGAGCGCGCGCCGTCGCCTGGCGGCGGAGGACGTCGCCTGCCACCTCGAAGAGCAGCACGAGGAAGAGGACCGGGAGGGCGAAGCGGAACAGGGCGTCCTGCGTGATGGCCTCCGGCTCGAACAGCGACTCGGCGGCGCGGCCCGTGGCGGTGACCTTCTCCGCCGAGTAGAAGAGGACGTTGCCGGCGAGCAGGATGGCGTAGCCGTAGACGGCGAGCAGGCGCGTCGCCCGTGGCAGGTGCGCCGTGGACCGGTTCGTGAGCGACTCCCCGGACATCGCGACGTCCCAGGTCACCGCGACGAGGAGCACGATCGCGGCCCAGATGCTGATGCGGCTCGCGGACAGCGCGCGCCCGTAGAGCCAGTACATGCACCGGAGGGCGGCCACGGCGGCCTCGAGCGCCACGACGCCCGCGACGAGGCGGCGCCCGCGCGCGCCGGCGCCCCACCCCGCGGCTCTCGCCACGGCGAGGACCCCGAGGCCGAGGACCCCGCAGCCGAACACGGTCCCGGCGACGTCGAGGGAGGGGAGGTGGACGTGCGCCCCGAACAGGTAGTGGCCGATGTCCGTCGCGAACACCGCCGCGTCGAAGAGCGCGACGAGGACGAGGAGGAGCGCCCCCCCGACGAGCTGGGGCGCCGCACGCCGTCGGCGCAGCGCCACGAGCGCGACGGCGGCGGCGGCGAGGGCGGCGGTGAGGCCCGTGTCGAGCGCGAGCTGCTTGTCCTGCGACGCCTGGCTCGAGGCTGTCTCGGCGGGCGGGGGCAGCGCGGCCGGACGCTCGCCGAAGCCTCGGAAGGAGTGGACGACGGCCAGGAACAACGGACGCGCGCCGGCGAGGGTGAAGCCGCCGTGCACCTGCGCCTCGATCACGTAGGTACCCGGCGTCGGCCGGTCGAAGGGCTCGACCCACAGGACGCCGCGCAGCGCGGCCGCCGTGAAGTCGGCCACCTCGAGGTGCCCGACGACGCGCGCCGGCCCCGCGTCGAGCTTCAGCGTGCGCGCGATGAGCGGGAGGTCGGCGGGCACCGGGACCTCGAGCGCGAGGACGCGCTCGAAGCCGCCCCTTCCGTCGTAGTTGGAGACGACGACCGCCGCGTCCCCGAGCCGCCGCACCGCCCACCCGCGAGGAACCTGGAAGCTGAACGCGGTCGAGCCCACGCCGGCGCGGACGACGACGACGTCGGCTCCCGCTGCGAAGGTGCCGGACGGGGTCGTCAGGCTCGGCGCCGCGACGTGCGACAGCCCGCCGCCGAGCCAGAGGGCGAACGGGGGCACGAGCACGGCCGAGACGGCCGAGACGGCCACGAGCGTCGCGAACGAGAGCTCTCTCGGCCGCGCCCGAGCCCGGAGGAGCACCCCGATCACCGCCGTCCCGGCGAGCACCACCCCGAGGAGCACGGTGCCGCGCAGCGCGTGGAGGGCGAGCTCGGGCCAGCGCGGACCGCCGGCCGCCATCTCGAAGCCGCCGAGCACGCTCGTCGCCGCGGCCGTCGCGGCCGCCAGGAGCCACAGGCGCCACGTCGAGGAGCCTGCCACCGACACGAGCCGGCGACCGACGAGCTCGCCCCACTCGCCGAAGTCGACGGCGGCTACCTGGAGGATCGGGTACATCAAGAAGACGAGGAAGCCGAGGATGAGCGAGATCACCGGCCCGAAGAGGTTGAGCCCACCGATCGTCGGCGAGGCGACGCGCTGCGAGAAGAAGTACCCGGCCGTGAGGAGGCTGAAGGCGGCGAGGAGCCCGAGGCGCGCCCGGCGGGCACCCGGGGCGCGCCCGGCGCGCGCCTCGAGCGCCTGGACGGCGAGGGCGAGGGCGAGGATGACGGCGAGCAGCCCCCGCGCCACCCAGGGTGCCCAGCGCGGCAGGGTCGCCATGAGGTCGAGGCCGCCGATGAGCTGGCCGAACGAACCCGTGTAGAGGCCGACGAGGAAGAGGAGGAGGAGCATCGTCGGCACGGCGACGCGTGCGCTCGCGGTGGCGACCGCCGTGAAGACGTAGCCGAAGCCGATCGAGACGAGCGCGAGCACGGCGACGAAGACCGGCGTCGCCATCATCGTCGGGGCGCCGTTCGACGTGCCGAGCGGGACGCCCGCACCCCCGACGTCGCGCAGGACGACGAAGGCGCAGGTCGCGAGCACGGCCGCGAGGGCCCCGGCGCTCGCGACGCGAAGCGGCCGGTCCATCGTGCGCACCGACAGTCGGCGGTCGGCGAACAGGCGCCGCAGCGACACGGCGGCGTGCTCCTCGAGCGCCTCGGCCTCCTCGACGAGCTCGGCACCCTCCTCGCGCAGCTGCGCGGCGACCCGTTCCCGCTCCACGCGCCTACCACTCCTCTCGCGCGCCGGTCCCCCCGGCGACCTGCTCGCCGCTGCGCGCCGACGCCTCGCCTGTCACCGTCGTCTCGGGCTCGGCCACGGCGGAGCGCAGCCCGGCCCCCTCCCCCCCGAGGCGGGCGAGCCGGTCGCGCAGCTCGCCCACCAGGCTCGCCAGGGCCGCGACCTCGGCGCGAAGCTCCGCCTCGGGGCCGGTTCGCTCCTCGGCTCGCACGAGCCAGGCGGCGAGGCTCGCCGTGACCGTGCCGAGCAGGCCGACCCCCGCCACCATGAGCAGGGTCGCCGCCGCCCGTCCGGCGGGAGTCACCGGGAACAGGTCGCCGTAGCCGACGCTCGTCACCGTGGCGATGGCCCACCACAGCGCGTCCCCGAAGGACGTGATGGTGGCGTGCGGCGCTCCCCGCTCCAAGTCGAGCTCGACGAGCGAGCCGACGAGGACGAGGCCAGCGGTGACGAGCCCGGCCCAGGCGGCGGTCCTCGCGGCGAGCCGGTGGCGCGACCGCCCGCTCGCCGAGGCGACGCTCGCGCCCGTCCGCACGAGGCGATCGAGGCGCAGCGCCCGCGCCGTGCGCACGATCCGCAGCGGGCGCAGGATCGGGACGGCGACGAGCAGGAGGTCAGGGACGTGCGTGCGCACGAAGTGCCACCGGTCGGGCGCCAGCGCGAGGAGCAGGCCGTACTCGAGCGCGAAGCAGGCCCAGACGACGTAGTCGCCGACGTCGAACCAGCTGCGCACCGACGGCGCGAGGTGCGGTTCGACCACCGGGACGACGAGGAGGGGGACGAGCGCGAGGGACAGCACGAGCATCGGGAGGTCGAGCGATCGCTCCACGCGCTCGTAGAGGTACGCGCGCGCCGCGACCTCACCCGGCGTGCTCACGGGCGAGCCCGACGGTCGTTCGAACGCCGCGCCCCGCTGCACCGCCACGGACCTCACGCCTCAGCGCGCGCGCGTCTCCTGGACGTGGCGTCCGGACGTCACGCCGGCTGGAGGAGTGAGTTCACCATCTGCAGGACCGAGGAGGAAACGCTCTTGAAGTCGCTCGCCGAGTCGGAGAAGGCGACGACGAAGGCGTTCGCCCCCGTCTGGGCGTCGAGGAGATCGAAGAACTCCCCGGCCACCGGCTGGGTCCCCTGGTTGGTGGACAGCGTGCCGGTAAATCCCTGGGCGATGGCCGCCTGGAAGTTGACGTTCCCGCCCAGGTGCTGGACGCCGGTCGACCCGGTGATCGTCACGTTGGTGATCGCGCTGAGCGACTGGAGCTCCGCATCGAGGGCGGCGCCCGGGTCCGAGGCGCTCGACTGGTCCAGGTTGACGAGGCACGCAGCCTGCGGGCTCGCGTAGGTGAGGACGAGCGGCGGTCCCTGGTTCGCCACCGACCACCCGCTGGCGAGCACGAGCGCCACGCCGTTGCCGAGCGGGATCGCTCCCGACGAGCCACCCGGCGCCGGCGAGGTGGACGGCGGTGCGGTCGTCGGCGGCGCAGTGGTCGGCGGCGCGCTGGGCGGCGGCGCAGTGGTCGGCGGCGCGCTGGGTGGGGGCGCGCTGGGTGGGGGCGAGGTGGCCTGCGTCGTCGGCAGGTTGGCCACGGGTGCCGCGTTCGTCGGCCCGCCGCGCAGGAAGCCCAGGTAGACGACGAGCCCGGCGAGGACCACGATCACCGCGGTCACGATCGCGAGGGTCCGCGGGGAGAGCTTCGCGCCCTCGTGCCGCGGCGGCGGGGGCGTGGCCGCGGGGTTCGCGTCGACCGGGGGAGGCGTCGAGGTGGTGGTCATGGTCCCGACCTTTCGTCGTGTCGTGGGCTAGCGGTCTTCGGCCAGGGCCGGCGCGGCCGACCAGCGGAGGGCACCCTTGGGCAGCGTGGCCACGGACACCCCGCAGGCCACGCAGAAGGCCGCCCCGTCGAGCAGGGGCATCCCGCAGTTCTCGCAGACGTCCCCGGCGGCGGAGCGCACGAGGGTGCCCCGTCCCTGGCGCACCGCGTCGATCGCCTCGTCGACGAGCGCACCGTGGACGGCGTCGCGCACGGCGACGAGGCCAGCGGCCGCGAGGACTGCGGTGAGGAGGAAGCTGAGGGTCACGCCCCGCCCCCCGTAGGGCGCGAGGAGGACGACCTCGAGGTCGAAGAGCACGATGAGCGCGAGCCCGGTGATCGAGGCCCAGAGGCGCCGGCTCGCGCCGCGCCGGCCGAGCAGGCCGAGCGCGATCAGGGCTGTGCCGGCCGCGTAGAGCACCGGCTTGGCCAGACCGAGGGTGATGGCGACCAGCGTGTCCTGGGCCGGGTTCGTCGCCGACAGGCCGATCGACTGGAACGCGCCGTGCTGGATGGCGACGCTCTCGCCGAGCGAGAAGGCGGTCCCCACGACGGCACCGAAGTTCACCGCGTCGACCGCGTGGGCGAAGGCTGGACGGCGCAGCAGGCCGAGGGTGAGCACCCCGAGGATGGCCGCGGCGATGGCCGGGAGCGCGACGCCGAGCTCGAGGACCGTGCCGGCGGGCGGCAGGTCGTGGGAGATGCTCGTGAGCAGCGAGGGCGTGCCCCAGTGGACGGCGAGGATGCCGGTCCCGATCCCGAGGCCGAGCGCCGCCAGGAACACGGCGCCGAGCAGCGCCGGGCGCACGTCGATCCACACGTCGTGGTCGTGCTGGTAGAGCAGCACCACCGTGGGGAGGGCGATCGCCGCGCACACGAGGGCCACGGCGAGCGCCCCGAACGCCCCGGCGACGATCGTCGCCACGAGCGCGAGCGCGAGCGCGGCTCGGTAGGCGGCGTGGCGGTGGCCGGAGACGTGGGGGAAGAGCGTGCTCACGAGCGCGAGCGCGCGGACCGGCTCGGCCGGGTGCGCCGCGTAGTGCGCGGCGCGCGCCCGCGACGACCCGAGCGGCTCGCCGCAGCGGTGGCAGAAGCGGGAGGCAGGGGGGTTCGCCGTCGAGCAGCGGGGACAGGTCATGGGCGTATCTCCCTCGGGTGGGTGGGCATCGACGAGACCCCGGTCACGGCGCGCGCTCGCCGGGCCACAGCACGCTGTCGATCGATGGGTCGGCGAACAGCGCGGGGAACACGTCGGCGATGGCGGGGTGGTAGATCGAGCCGGCGAGCGCCGGCTGGCTGAAGTCGACGTACGGCCCGTCGGCGACGACGACGACGGCGAGTCCGGCGCGCACCGCGGCGAGCACGACGAGCCGGAACCGCTGCCCGTTCCCTGCGCCCGAGTTCGGGTAGTAGTCGTAGGCGGCGCCGTACCCCGCCTGGTAGCCGACGCTCGCATTCGGCACCACGTAGGCGAGCTGGGCCCCAGGCGCGATCTGGTTGGCGACGTCGGCGACGACCTGGTCGGGCGAGGTGGCCGTCTTCATCGCCGCGAACTGCAGCTCGCCGCGGTAGGTGCCAGCCGGCGTCGAGCTGTCGGGGAAGCCGGCCCCGTTCTCGTAGTCGAGCTGGAGGACGCCGCCGCTCGTCGAGACCGAGGACGCCTGCCAGTAGCGCACGGAGAAGCCCGTCCTCGGGTCGACGAAGAGCGTGCCGCTCGTCACGGGACTGCCGACGGGCGCGTGGACACCGCAGACGAGCTGCCGACAGGTCATCGGTGGCCCGAGGCGGGTGAGCACGGCGACCACGACGAGGAGGCCGACGAAGCCGGCGAGGCCGCCGAGGAGGAGGGCGAGGAGCCGCCGGTGGCGCAGGCGGGCGGTCGCGTCCACCCGGTCGGGCGCGGCCGCCGGGAACGCGCAGGTCCCCGCGCTCGCACCGGGCACGGCGAGCCGCCAGCCGCCCGGCGTGGGCCCCGTCGTGGTGCTCACGGCTCGCCCGCTCCGATGCGCGCGAGCTCGTGGCGGCGGTGCGCCTTCGCCGTGGCGTGGGTCGCGACCCCGCACTGCGGGCAGAAGGGCATCGCCGGCCGGATGTGGTGGCAGCTCGGGCAGACGACCGGTGGACCCACCGCGAAGTCGTGGTCTTCGTGCAACAGGAGGTGGTGGAGCCCGACGCGGGCAGCGACGACGAAGGTGGCGATGGCGCCGAGGTGGACCGCGATGAGGGCGAGGTCCCCGAGCCGGGCGAGATCTGCGAACCCGAGACCGACGTCGACCGCCAGCGCGACGGCGAGGGCCACCAACGGCGAGGTGAGCCAGCGTCCGCCGGCGCTCGAGCGGGCGCTTCGGCGGGTCCAGGCGGCAGCACCGACGATCCCGGTGGCGAGCGCGCCGACGAGCGGCACGCCGAGGCCGCGGATCGCCGCCTCGGCGAGGGTGGCGGTGACCGGCTCGTGGGCGAGGATGCCGCCGGGCAGCCGACCCGCGAGGTCGACGATCGTGGCGGCGAAGGTGAAGCCGAGGGCGCCCGACGCCGCGATGACGAAGCCGTCCAGGGACTCGGGGTGGCGCGAGCGGCGAGGCACCATCACGGCGAGCGGGGCGAGCATGAGGAGCTGACCGACGATCGGCACGACGGTTGCCGCCAGGAGCGACTCGGTGCTCGTGAGCGACGCCGACAGGGCGGGCAGCAGCGCTCGCGCCACGTACGGCCCGCCGAGCTCGGCCCAGGCGACCCCGAGGCCGCCGCCGAGGCCGAGCGTGACGAGCGAGGCGACGAGTGCGTCGTCGCCGTAGTGGCCGGTCTCGTGGACGTAGAGCTGGAACAGGAGCGGGATGCCGAGCGCGCTCACCGCGACGAGCGGCACCTCGAGACCGGCGACGGCGAGGACGAGGAGGAGGAGGCCGATGGTGCCGACGGCGATGCGGAACGGCGCGAGCGAGCGCCGGCTGAGGTGGGGGAAGAGCGAGGTGACGACCGACAGCCGCAGGATCGGCTCGTCGGGGGCCGCCGCGTACGCATGGGCGCGGCGAGCCTGCGCCTGGGCGCCACCGGGGTGCGTGAGGTGTGCGCCGCACCTGCCGCAGAAGTGGCCGGCAGGCACGACCGTCCCGCAGTGCGGGCAGACGACCGTCGGCAGCTCGGGCAGGGACGGGATCGCGTCGCTCATCTTCCACCCCGCTCGATCTGGAGGAGGTACTGCGCGAGGGCGGCGACGTCCGGCGAGCCGAGCCCGGTGACCGGGTCGTAGCCCGGCCCCGCGGCGTAGAAGTCGTTGCTCCCCACGGTGACGTCGTGGAAGGGCGGCGGCGAGAGGCGGTGGTCGTTGGCGAGCTCGTAGAGGACCGGGTTGGCGAAGCCGATCGGCTTGGCGCCCGACGCCGCGAGGTACTCGTCGATCAGCGCGGTGAACCCGGCCCACACCGGCGCGGCGAGCGACGTCCCGCCGCCGGTCTCGCCGCTCCCGCCGACGACGATCGCGTTCCCCGTCGTGGGGTCGGCGACGGCGGAGACGTCGGGCACCTCCCGGTACGGCGACTGCCCCACACCGGTCCCGACCTGCCAGGAGGGGCGAGGGATCACCGTCGAGACGCCGCCACCGGATCCCTGGGACATCATCGGCATCGACCACACCGTCTCGCCGAGGTAGTCGCCGCTCGTCGTCACGCTCAGCGACGTCCCGCCGACGCCGGTGACGGCCGGGAGCACCGCCGGGTACCAGACTCCTTTGCCCGAGGACACCGAGTCCTCCCCGAACTGGCCGCAGTCGGAGCCGCCGGTGTCGCCGCTCGACGCGAAGACCGTGGTCCCGGTCGACTCCGCGCTCGCCACCGCGTCGTCCATCGCGGCGAGGTCCGTGCTCGACACCGCCTGCTCGCAGCTGCCGAGGCTCAGGCTCCACACGGCGCCGGGGAACCGCCGCGCCGCGTCGGCGAAGGCCGAGGCCAGCGCGGCCGAGAACTGCGCGTCGGTGGCCGTCCCGACGTCACCGATGTTGTAGTAGACGAGCCTCGCGCGGGGGGCGATCTCGTGGACCGTCTCGATGTCCATGTCGGCCTCCCCGAGCGAGCCCGACCCGCCCGGAGCGATGCCGTTGACCGTGGCGACGTCGAAGGGCGGGAGGCCGAACCTCTTGGCGAACTGGTTGAGGTCGGCCTGGGAGAAGGGCGTGAACTCGAAGAAGACCACCGTCTCGCCCTGGCCCTGGTCCCCCCGCTGGATCAGGGGCGTCGCGTCGTAGGCGCGGTCGAGGCCCGTGGGCGTGAGGCCACCGTCGGGCACGTAGGCGGTGACGGGTCGGCTGTAGGAGCTGATCCGCCCGATCCCCGCGAGCACGCTGTGCAGTGCGGGGGGCACCTTCGGGGCCTGGAGGCTGGCGTAGAAGCGCTCTCCGCTGCGAGCCGAGAAATCGTGCACGGAGACGCCGAATTTGACACCGAGCGTGGTCGGCGGACCACTCAGCGTGGCCCACCGCTGTCCGGGGAACCAGTGAGCCAGCAGCCCGTTGCCCGACGCCCACCGCTCGAGGCGCCGCGCGCTCGAGGGCGGCCACCCAGCCAGCGTGACGAGCACCTCGGCCGCGCGTGCACGGCTCGGCCCGAGATCCTCGGAGGTGGCGAGCAGGCGCTGCCACGCCGATCCGGCGGGCGCGTGCTGTCGGGCTACGGCGCTCGAGCGGACGGCGGCGACGCCGACGAACGCGACGAGCACCGCGCAGAGCGCGCGCGAAGCGCGCGGGGTGGGATGCTGCATCCCTACTGACAGTGACCGGTCGCGGTCACAGCACTCGAACGGCTGCCGACCCCCCTGCCGCCTTGCCGGCCACGCTCGCACCGGAGCGCGGTCGCGACCACGAGCGACTCCACGCAGCCCTCCCTCCAGAGCTCTGGCCGCGCCTCGCAGATCTCGGCCCGGCTCTAGCGGTCGGCACGATACCAGCGGCCGCGTCCTCCTTCAATCACCTTGTTCAATCGTCGTTCAAGCACTCCTCGCAGGATTGCCGCAGAGTCTCGACAGGCCGGGCGCAACTCGGTACGCTCCCGCCCATGGCGCCCCTGCGCGAGAAGCTGGCGGCACGAGTCCAGCGATTCCTCGAACCCGGCGAGCGCGTGGAGCACGTCTTCCTGGCGCAGTCCGGCCCGAATCCGAACCTGACCTTCCTCACGTTCCTCACGCTGCTCGTCACGAAGTTCAGGATCGTGGCGGTGACCGACCGGGCGATCGTCGTGCTGCGCGCCGGCTGGCGCCAGACGGTCCCGAAGGGCGTCCTCGACCGCCTGCCGCGCACGACCCAGCTCGGCCCGGCGACGGGCGCGCTGTGGTCGCGCCTCAACCTCGGCGACGGGAGGCCGACGTGGGTGCACCGCCGTTTCTACGGCGACGTCGAGGCGGCCGACGCGCAACGGGGATCGGCGCAGCCTCCGTCGGGCGCGCCCGCCGGCACGGCGTGACGTGACGCTCGAGAGCGCCGGCGCCTCGCGCGTCTGCTTCGGCCGGCTCGCTCGGACGAGGACGTCGATCGCCTGCCGCGCGCCGGCTTCGGTCTCGACGGTCCGAACGACGCGTCCGGCGTGCTCCACCGCGACCGCCGGCGAGCGGTCCGACACGATGCCCTCGGACCCGTACGCACCGAGGAGTCCTGGAGGTCCGCCGTAGCCCTCGGTGAGGATCGACGCGTCGTGACCGATGAGAGCGTCGTGCCTCCGGGCGCGACCGCGCCGGTGAGGCGGGCCAGGTCTCGAGGTCGGCTTCAACGCACTCGACCACGACGCGGCGCGCGGCCGCGAGACGGTGTGCCGTGGAGAGCGCAACCGACGAGGAGTCAATGGCGGTGACCCGCGAGCCCCGGCTCGCCGGCCAGAGCGCAGTGCCTGGCTCGAGGTCCCTCACCTGCTTAGGGGAAGCGGTTCGGTTCTGCTCCCCCGACGAGCTCGCTCGCCCGGTAGCGCTCATCCGACGCCCGCCGGTCCACGCCGGAACGCCACCCCGCCCGCACCTTGGCCCTCGGGCGCCGTGTGCGACGCCGTGGAGTGCCTTGCCGTCGACGGGCCTGACCGCCGGAGGCGCGCACGAGCGCACGTCGGCTCGTCCAGCTTCGCGTGCGCGCGCTCGTCGGCCCCCGCAGCGAGCGCACGCCCGAGGAGGGGATCGCCTCGCTCGTATCGCTCGCCGATGCGATGCCCGGTCGGCTCGTCGTCGGCCTCGCCCTCGCCTCTTCGCTCCCCGCCCGGCGCCGCGGCGCGGCGCCGGCGAGGCCGCAGGCCCGTGGGACGTCCTGCGCCCAGAGGGCGAGCAACCGCTCGCGAGCTGCCGGTCGGCCTTCTACGGTCGGCGCGAGCCGTGAGGACGTACCCGTCCGCCGTACCCGCGTTGTTCCAGCGGATCCCGCGGCGCCAGGTCCTCAACTCGCAGTCCGTCTCCCACGGTCGAAGGTGCGGCGCCGTCGCAGCCGCCGGTCGGCGGGACCGTCCGTGCCTCCCGTTGCTCCGGCGCACCGGCTGCAACATTGACACTCCGAGGCCCGCGGCGCACGGACCCTCGTCGAGGTCTACCCGCGCGTCCTTCAAGCGCCGGTCGCGTGCGGCGCCCGGCGCAGCGCGCCGCCGACCTCGAGACAGCGCCCCCGTCGCTGCCCGGCCGCCCCGCCGATCACCCCTCGCGAGCGAGGACGCCGCCGACTCGGCCGTGTCGGCCCTCGCCCTGTCGCGCCGTGCCAGCACCGTCCACGCGACCGCGATCGACGAACCATCCGTCTCGCGGGCACGATCGGGGCGTCACCGGCCCCGAGCCAGCAGGACGTGCACCAGGCGGGGACGGGTGGTGGCCGTGTCCGCACCGACGCGGCGACGAGCGCGCCCTCAGGGCCAGGCGAGGCGGGCCACCTCGGCCACGAGCTTGAGCTTGGCTCGCTGGTCGGCTTCGCTCAGCGGGTTGCCGGCGATCTCGGAGGCGAAACCGCACTGAGGAGAGATCGCGAGTTGCTCGCGCGCGAAGTGGCGCGCCGCCTCGTCGATGCGGCGCAGGAGCGCATCGGTCCGCTCGAGCTCCGGTCGCTTCGTCGTGACGAGCCCGAGGACCGCCACCTTGTCGTCGGGCAGGTCGGCGAGCGGCTCGAAGGAGCCGGAGCGCTCGTCGTCGTACTCGAGGAGGAACCGTTGGAAGGCGGTCGCCCGCCTGAAGACGGCCTTCGAGATGGCCTCGTAGCCGCCGCTGCTGCGCCACCTGCCCCGGCTGTTGCCGCGGCACAGGTGTATGCCGAAGGTGACGCCGGGCACGCCCTCGACAATCCGGTTGAGCAAGTCGACGCCGTCGGTGAGGATCCGGTCCGGATCGGCACCGGCATCGGCGAAGAAACGGCGGCCCTCCTCGTCGACGAGCTTCGCGAGGTCCGGGGCGTCGATCTGAATGTAGGTGCACCCGAGCGCCGCGAGGGCCTCCACCTCGGCGCGGGTGACCACGGCGAGATCTTCGTAGAGCTCGAAGGTGTCCGGGTAGACCGACGGCGTGTAGCGCGGATGCCACAGCAGCGTCAGGGTCATGGGACTGACGAGCGTCACCTTGACGGGCCTCGCGGCCCGCGCCCGGGCGTACACGAACTCCTCGGTGACGAGCGATCGGCGGGGCCGCACCCTGCCGGTGACGGCGAGGGTCCACTCCGCAACCTGCTGCTCGTCGGACCCGCCCTCCCCGTGCCACACGACGCGCTGTCCCGGCTCGGGCGTCCGGGTGATGCCCTCCACGGCCTCGGCCACCGAGTCGATGAAGATGCTCCGCCGCAGCTCCCCATCCGTCACGACGTCGACGCCGGCCTCCTCCTGCAGGGCGATCGCGTCGTCGACGGACCGGTCCTCGATCCGCTTGAACGCCGCCGCGCTGAGGCGACCGGCCTCGTAGGAGGCTCGTGCCTGCTTCAGCGCCGGCGAGCGCAGGAGCGAACCGACGACCTCCGCCCGGTAGCTAGCTGCCATGCCCAGACGCCCTCCTGCACTCGGTCGACGGCCGCCGCCGGCTCGACGGCGTTGGGGATGCACCGAGCGCGCTCGTCGGCGGTCCACCGCCCGCGCGTCCTCGCGCCCAGTACCTCGCGATGCCAGACGGGGCGGGAGAGCGGCCGTACGACGACGCACCCGGCGCACTCGCTCGTGGCGAGGCACCGTCGCTGACGGGCGCTGCAAGGGGTGGCACGAGCCCTCTCGTCCCTTCGGGATGCGAGCACACCGCAGCGTAGTAGAAGGCGCCTGGCCGGCGCCCTCGTGTCAGCTCGTCGGTGGGTCCCACCGGCCGGAGTGCGAGCGATGCAGTCCCCTCCGCGTCGGCGCGCCTCGGTCGTGCGCCGACGCGTCGAGGGACGTCGTACCGGGCTCCTGCAGGCGGGCGGGCGCGACGGCGCGTCGCGACGCCGCCCTGCCAGGCAGGCCCGCACTACCCGGGCGACGAGACCGGCGCATCGACCAGCTGCCACGCGAGGAACGCCACAGCGTGGACGCGGCGGTCGGCCGTCGCACGGAACCAGCCCTCGCGAGAGCAGGCGAGAGCAGCGGCGCGGCTCCCCTCGGCACGCACGCGGGGAATCGGGACGACACCATGGCCTCGGAGGACTGGCGGCCGGCACCCGACGTCGCCGCGTCGCCCAGGTCGCCAGGCGCGCCTTGCCGGACGCACGCGACGAGCACGCAAGGTCGGCGTCGCAGGTACCGGCCGAGGTCGCGCGCCGCCCGGCTGCCGGCGACGCCGACCACGAGCCGAGCGACCGGCAGGTCCTGCGGTAGCCCGCGACCGCGACGCTCGCGCCGGGCGGCACGCCGCTCCCCCGGAACGTCGCGGCCGCGCGTGGCGCGGCGCTATCGTGGACCCGCCGGATGAGGCTCCGGCGGGCGACCGGGTTCCGGTCGCTCGAACCGCCACCAGGCTGATGGCCTCTACGCACGGACGTTCGTGTCGTGGAGGTGGCGGTGGCGGTAGACCTGGCGCCGGTCGAGATCCAGGCCCTCCAGGTGCTCACGATCGCCGCGTGCGCGCCGCTCGTGAGCGGCGCGATCGCCCACCTCGAGGCCCGCCTCCAGGGACGCCGCGGGCCGCGGATCCTCCAGCCCTACTACGACCTCTCGAAGCTGTTCCACAAGGAGACGCTGATCCCGGCCGATGCGAGCTGGGCGTTCGTCGTCGGCCCCCTCCTCGCCTTCACCTGCTACCTCGTCGTCCCGCTCCTCATCCCGGTGCTGACGGCCTACCCGCTGCCCTTCGGCTACCTGGGCGACATCCTCGGCGGCGGGTTCATCCTGGGCCTGGCGGGATTCGCCCTGGCGGTGGCCGCCGCGGAGACCGGCAGCCCCTACGCCCAGCTCGGCAGCAGTCGCGCGATGAGCTTCGGCGCGCTGATCGAGCCGTCGATCCTGTTCGTCACGTTCACGGTCGCCCTCGTCACCACGACCGACCTGCCGTACTTCGAGGCGGCAGCGGCTCGCGCCTCGCTCGGCCAGGCGCTCCGCCCCGCGCACCTGCTCGCGGCGATCGCCTTCTTCCTCGTCGTGCTCAGCGACACCGGGCGCATCCCCGTCGAGACGCACACGGGCACCCTCGAGTTCGGGATGATCGACGAGGCACGGACGCTCGAGCACTCCGGCCCCCTCCTCGCGCTGGCGAGGTGGGGGTCGGCCATGAAGCAGCTGATCCTCTACACGATCCTCGTCGACGTCTTCGCTGCACCCTGGGGCCTCGCCGGCACGACCGCGCTCGGAGCAGTCCTCGTCGCCATCCCAGTCCTGCTCGCCAAGGCGCTCGGCGTCGGCGCGATCTTCGCCGTCCTCGACAACAGCTTCTCGAAGCTGCGCCTGTTCAAGATCACCGAGTTCATGGCGGGGGCCTTCCTGGTGGCGGTGCTCGCCGTCCTGGCCCTGTACCTGGGGGGCGGCTAGTGCCCGCCCTCGGCCTCCTCGGCGCGGCGACGTTTGCTCCCCCCGCCCGATCGGGAGGCGCCGACGCCATCGCGCTCGTCGTGCTGCTCACCCAGTTCGCCATGCTGCGCGCGCCGTTGGCGCGCTCGCAGGTGCGCCTCTACGCGTGGCAGTCGACGGCGGTGAGCGCGCTCGCCATCTTCCTCGCGTCGACCCGGCACGCGCCTGACCTGTACGCGCTCGCCGCGCTGTCCTTCAGCCTCAAGGCGGTTCTCGTCCCCCGCGTCGTGCTGCGCCTCCTGCGAGACGCGCCTGCCGACGTCGCGACGAGCAGCCGCCTCGGCGTCGCGACGACGGTGCTCGTCGCCCTGGCGCTCTCGGTGTTCGGGTTCTTCGTCGTGGGCAGGGTGCCGATCGGCGGCGGGTCGCTGCCCGCTCCCGCCCTCGGCATGGCGGCGGCCGTCGTCCTCGTCGCCTTCCTCCTCGCCGTCGTGCGCGCCGACGTCGTGTCCCAGGCGGTGGGCTTCTTCTCGCTCGAGAACGGGGTCTCGGTGGCAGGCCTCGTCGTGGCGAGCGGGCTTCCGCTCCTCGTGGAGGTCGCGTTCCTCTTCGACCTGCTCGCCGCCGCCGTCGCCTTCGGGATCTTGATGCGAGCACACCACAGCCGCGCCAAGACGCTGTCGGCGGACGTGCTCGGCCGGCTGCGAGGGTAGCGGTGAGCTGGGACCTCTTCGCCGTCGCGATCGTTCCGGTCGCGGCCGCCGTCGCCTGCTGGCTCGTCCCGCCGTCGGCAGGACGAGCCCTGACCGTCACGAGCGGCGCGGCGAGCTTCGCCCTCACCCTGCTGCTCGTGCCGGCGAGCTCGGTGACGGCTGCAGGGGGCTGGCTGCGAGTCGACGCCCTCTCGACGGTGTTCCTCGTGGCCGTGAGCTTCCTGTACGCCGCCACGGGGCTGTTCGCGCTCGGATACCTACGGCCGGCGGGCCATCGCGACGCCCGGGCGCGCTACAGCCGGCGATTCTTCGCCGGCCTGAACCTGTTCGCCTGGTCGATGTCGATGGCCCTCGTCGTGAACGAGCTCGCCCTCCTCTGGGTTGCGATCGAGGTGACGACGGTCGTCTCGGCGCTGCTCGTCGCCATCGATGAGACGGACGTGGCGACGGAGGCCGCCTGGAAGTACCTGCTCCTCGCCTCCATGGGCCTCGGAGTCGCCCTGCTCGCGACCGTGGTCATGTACGACGCCGGCAGCGTTGTCCTCGGGGGCTCCTACGACCTCTTCTACCCGAAGCTGCTCGCTGCAGCCGGGCGCTTCCCGGCGCAGGCGGTGCGGCTGTCCTTCGTGCTCGCCCTCCTCGGCTACGGCACCAAGATGGGGCTCGTCCCGATGCACACGTGGCTCCCCGACGCGCACTCCGAGGCGCCGACACCCGTCTCGGCGCTGCTGTCGGGTTCGCTGCTCGCCGTGAGCTTCTACGCCATCCTGCGCTTCTACCAGATCGCCGTCCGGGCCATCGGACCCGCGTTCCCCCGCGGCGCCCTGCTCGCCTTCGGCGTCGCCTCCCTCGGCCTCGCCGCTCTCTACCTCGCCGGGCAGCGGGACCTGAAGCGGCTCCTCGCCTACTCGAGCATCGAGCACATGGGCGTGCTCGCCGTCGGGATGAGCTTCGGGGCCCCCGTGGCGGTGGTCGGCGTGCTCCTCCACGTGCTCGCACACGCCGCCGCCAAGGGGACCGCCTTCTTCGGTGCCGGAAGCGTGCTACGCAAGTTCGGGACGAAGGACATGACCCGCATCCGAGGCGGGCTGGGCGCCCTCCCCTGGAGCGGCCCGATGCTGGTGCTCGCCGTGCTCGGCCTGTGCGCCCTGCCGCCGTCGGGGATCTTCCGCAGCGAGTTCCTCATCGTCTCCGGCGGCTTCGGCGACCCCGCGGACGCGGCGACGGCGGTCCTCGTCGTGCTCGTGACCCTCGCGAGCCTCGGTCTCACCTGGCACGCCTCGCAGACGATGCTCGAGGCGACGCCGGGGGGCGTCGTACCCGGCGAGACGAGCCGTCTCATCGTGGCTGCGATGCTCGTCGGACTCGTGGCGCTGACGCTCCTCGGCCTCCACCCGCCGGGCCAGCTCTCGGACCTGCTCACTCGGGCCGCGCGCGAGCTCGGGAGCGGCACGTGAGCGCCGTCGCGACCTCGGCGCGCGTCGCGGCCGGGGAGCTGGCCGAGACCGTCGCCGACGAGGTCCGCGCCGGAGGGCGCTTCGCCGGCCTGTTTGCGACCGGCCGTGCGGGCGGCTCGACGACGCTTCGCGCCGTGGTGGCGCGCGCTGGCTCCTTGGTGCTCACCGAGGCCGAGCTCGGCCCGGGCGAGTCGCGCTACCCCGCCCTCACACCCCTCGTCCCCGCCGCCTCCTGGTACGAGCGCGAGATCCATGACCTCTTCGGCATCGAGCCGAGCGGCCACCGCCGGCTCGATCCCCTCGTCCTGCCGCTTCGCGCCGGCTGTCACCGTCCGCGGCCCGGCGACCCGGCCGGGACGGACCGCATCGAGCTCGACGTTGCCCCGCTGCCAGCGCACGTGCGCGGCGAGGGCGTGTTCACGATCCCCTACGGTCCGGTGCGCTCGGGGGTCTTCGAGAGCGTCGAGTACCTCGTCGAGACGCGAGGCGAGGAGATCTCCCACCTGCGCACCCGCGTGTACCACAAGCATCGGGGCCTGGACCGTCGCTTCAGCGAACTCGGCGTCGACGACGCGCTCCTCCTCGCGGAGCGCGTCGAGGGTACGGCCGCGGTCGCTCACGCCCTCGCCTTCAGCCAGGCCATCGAGGAGCTCGCCGGGATCGAGCCGCCCCGGTCCGCGCAGCTCCTGCGGGTGCTGCACGCCGAGCTCGAGCGCGTCGCGGTGCACCTCGACTCCGTCATCCGCCACGCTGAGGGCGCCGGCCAGGCGGTCGCCTACGCCCGGATGTCGCGACACCGCGAGGAGCTGCTCCGGCTGCGCGCCCGCCTGTGCGGCCACCGCTTCGGGCGGGGGGTCGTCGTCCCGGGCGGCGTGACCGGACCGGCGCGCGCCGAGCCCGAGCAAGCCTTGGCGCACGTGAACGCGCTCGAGGCCGCGATCGCCGAGGACGCGCGGGCGCTCATGGCAACGCCCTCGTTCCTCGACCGGCTGCGCGGGACCGGGGTGCTGCCTCGCGACGTCGCGGCCGCGCACGGCGCCCTCGGGCCGGTCGGGCGCGCCTCGGGCCAGGGCGAGGACGTGCGCGTCCAGCGACCCTACGGCGCCTACCGCCACCTCGGCTGCGAGCCCGCCGCGACCGACGCCGAGGGCGACGCGCTCGCGCGGCAGCACGTCCGGCTCGCCGAGATCCGGCAGGCCTTCCACCTCGCGCGTCAGGCGCTCGAGGAGCTGGTGGACGGCGCGAGCTCGACGTGGCGAGTCGCCGTCCCCCCGGTGAGCGGCGTCGCCGTCGCCTCCGTCGAAGCGCCCCAGGGCGAGCTCCTCTACCTCGTCGAGGCGGAGGGGGGCAGGCTGGCACGGGTCAAGCCTCGCTCCGCCTCCTTCCACAACCTCGCACTGCTCCCACGGGCATTCGGCGGCGACATCTTCACGGACTTCGTGTTCATCGAGGCCAGCTTCGGACTCTCGATCGCGGGGGTGGCCGGCTGATGGCCTGGGTCTGGCGCGGCCTGCGCGACGGCATCGTCACGACGCGCTACCCGCGTCGCCCCGACGACTACGGCGAGGGCTTCCACGGCACGATCGTCGTCGTCGACCACGGCATCGCCCACGGCGACGCGAGCCACCGCGCGGCGGCGAGCGCCGCCTTCCGCTGCCCGACCGGTGCGATCGCCGAGTCGGGAGGGGAGGTGCGCGTCGATCGCGGACGCTGCATCCTCTGCGGCCGGTGCGTCGCCGCTCGGCCCGACGTCTTCGCCTTCTCGAGCTCGCTCGAGGCGGCGGCGGTCGCGCGCACGGCCCTCGTCGTCCCGCAGACCGAGGAGGACGACGGCGCGCTCGTCGCGGTGCGTGAGGCGCTCCAGCGACGGGTGCGGGCCCTGCGCAGGTCGATCCACGTCCGCCACGTCGACGCCGGCTCGGACGGCTCGGAGGAGTGGGAGGTCGCCGCCTTGACCAACCCGATCTACGACGTCCAGCGCCTCGGGATCTTCTTCACCGCGTCGCCGCGGCACGCCGACGTGCTCCTCGTCACCGGCGCCGGCACCCTCGCCATGGCCGAGCCGTTGCGCGCGACCTTCGAGGCCATGCCGGATCCGAAGGTCGTCATCGCCGCGGGGACCGACGCAACCAGCGGCGGCCTCCTCGCTCCTTCGTACGCGACCTCGGCGGGCGTCGATTCGGTCGTCCCGGTGGACGTCTGGGTGCCCGGTTCGCCGCCCAGCCCGTTCAGCCTGCTCCACGGCATCCTCCTCGGCGTCGGCCTGCTCGGGAGCTCGAGGCCGCGATGACCGAGGCGCTCCTCGTCGCGGCCGCCCTCGTCCTCGCGCTCGGCGCAACCTTCGACCTCGCCAGTCGGTCCCGGCGAGGGTGGCGGCGCACCCTCCCCTTCGCCGCCGGCGCGGCGGGCAGCGCCCTCGCGACGGCAGCGGGCGTGGCGATGGTGCTCGGCCCGGCGCGCACCGCCGAGCTCGGCTCGGCGCTCGGCACGGGGGCGACCTCGCTCCGGCTCGATCCGCTGGCCGGCCTCTTCCTCACCCTCGTCGGCGGTCTCGGCGTCGCGGTCTCGGCCTGCCTCGTCAGCTGGTGCGGACCGGCCGGGCGTGTCCCGGCGCGTGGCACCGGTGCCTCCTACCTGCTGCTCCTCGCGGCGGCGGGCGGCACGATCCTCGCCGGGGATGCCTTCACCTTCCTCTTCGGCTTCGAGGCCCTGACCCTGGCGTCCTACCTCCTCGTCGGCTCGGGAGGGCGCAGCGGACGGGTGCGGTCGGCCTGGGCGACGCTCGGGGCCGGCAAGCTGAGCGGGGCGGCGCTGCTCCTCGGGCTCCTCCTGCTCGCCGCGCAGGCGCACGACGGCGCCTTCGCGTCCTGGTCTCGGCTCCCCTCCGGCGCGGGGCGCGACGCCGCCTTCGCCCTCGTCGTCGTCGGCTTCGCCGCGAAGGTCGGGCTCGTCCCGTTCGAGGTGTGGATCCCGCTCGGCTACCCCGGTGCGCCCGGTCCGGTACGCGCCGCGCTCGCCGGGGTCGCGGCGAACGTCGGCTTCTACGGGCTGTGGCGCTTCCTCGGCCTGCTGGGTCCGCCGCCTGCCTGGCTCGCCGTGGCGCTGCTCGTCCTCGGAGGAACGAGCGCGCTCCTCGGCAGCGCCTTCGCCAGCGTGCAGTCCAGGCTCGACCGGACCATCGCCTACTCGAGCGTCGAGAACGCAGGCCTGATCACCGTCGGCTACGGCGTGGCCCTGGCCGGAGGCGCCACGCGCAACGTCGAGGTCGTCGCGGCCGGGCTCGTGGCGGCGACCCTCCAGGTCCTCGCCCACGGCGTCGCCAAGTCGTCGCTGTTCGCCTCGGCCGCCTTCTTCGAGGCCGACTTCGGCACCGAGGAGCTCGAGTCGCTGCGCGGCATCCACCGGAGCCACCCCGTCAGCGCAGCTGCCTTCTCGCTCGGCTCGGTCACCTTGGCCGGGCTGCCACCGACGATCGGCTTCGTCTCCGAGTGGTTCATCCTGGAGGCGCTGCTGCAGCAGTTCCGGATCCACGACCTGGCGCTGCGCCTCGCGATGGCCCTCGCAGCCGCGCTGGTGGCGCTGAGCGTCGGGGTGGCGCTGCTGTGCTTCGCCCGGCTCCTTGGCCTCGTCGTCCTCGGGCGCCACGACCGACGCCGGCGCGCCAGCCCGCCGCTCGACGGCGGCGCGGCGGGGCGAGGCGGCCTCCTCCTCCTGGCATCGGCGTGCCTCGGGCTCGCCGCGGCGGCACCGTGGGTGCTGCGCTTCGTCGCCGACGGCCTCGCTCCCGTCGTCCCCCGAACGGTGGTGCTGCGCGCGCTCAAGACGCCTTGGGTGATCCAGCCCGTCGTCTCGGGATTCTCGAGCCTGTCGCCGTCGTGGCTCGCGCTCGTCCTGCCCGCCGGCTTCGCCGCGGTGAGCCTGGTGGCGCTCGCGCTCTCGCGCGGTAGCCTGGCCCGTCCCAGGCGGGTGCCGGCGTGGCGCTCGGCGACGCCGGGCGTCGCGGGGCCGACCGGCTACGGCGCCTTCGGGTACGCGAACATCCTGCGCTACGTGCTCGCGAACGTCCTCGGCCCGCGGCACACGGTTGCGGCATCCACGGACGCCCTCGAACCTGCTGGAGCCGCCGGATCGGCCCACCTCGAGGTGCGCACCGACCTCGTGGAGCCTGTCGAAGCCCACCTCTACCGACCTGCGCACGCGGCGTGGCTGCGGCTGGCGGCAGCCGCGACGCGGCTCCAGTCCGGCCACCTGTTCGCCTACGTCGGGTACCTCCTAGGGGTGCTGTGCACGCTGATCGCAATCGTCGCGGCCATGCGGTAGGGGAGGGCGCGGGGCGAACGGGCAGGAAGCCGTTCGGACCCCTCCTCGTCGGCTTCGCTGGATGGAGGGACCTGCTCGGGCGCTTCGCGCCACGAGGACCCTCTCGGGGCGCTCCGCGTGCAATGACGGCGGTGATCGTCGCGTCGGTCAGTCACGGCTCGAGGCCGAGGACGCCACGCCGCGTTCGAGGCAACGGCCGCGCCGCTGCTCGCCGAGGCGCAACGAGGGCCGGCGGCACCGCCGAGCGGCGAGCGGTGCCCGGGCGCGAGCGACCGCCTCCGCTCGCGCCCGACGAGGCGGATCGCGCCGGACGAGCCGCGGCCGTCACGGGCGCGCCCAGCGGGCGCTTCGCGCCACGGCCTCCTGCCACCGGCGGTAGGCGGACTCGCGCTCGTCGTCGCTGGCATTCGGCTCGAAGCGTCCGGCGCTCCGACGGAGGCGAGCGACGTCCTCGCGACGCCAGATCCCCGCGACGATCCCCGCGAGGTAGGCGACGCCGAGAGCGGTCGCCTCCCGGCTCGCGGCGACGTCGACCGGGATCCCGAGCGCGTCGGCCTGGAACTGCATGAGCCACCGGTTGGCCGTGGCTCCCCCGTCGGCTCGCAGCTCGCGCACCGGGGATCCGGCGCGGGCCATCGCCTCGAGAACGTCCCGGGTGCGCCAGGCGATGCCCTCGAGCACCGCGCGCGCGACGTGCGCGCGCGTCGTCGCCCGGGTCACCCCGAGGAGCGTGCCCCGCGCGCCCGGGTCCCAGTAGGGAGCCCCGAGCCCTGCAAGTGCCGGGACGAACCAGACGTCGTCGTTGCCGGGGAGGCTCGCGGCGAGCTGCTCGGTCTCCGCCGCGGCCCGGATCACACCCAGCCCGTCGCGCAGCCACTGCACGGCCGAGCCGGTGCTGAGGATCGAGCCCTCGAGCGCGTAGGTCGAGCGCCCCGCCCGCTCGCCGACGGCGACGGTGCACAGCAGCTCGCCGCCCCCTGCGACGCGTCCCTCGCCAGCGTGGCCGAGCACGAACGAGCCGGTCCCGTACGTGCTCTTGGCCAGCCCAGGCTCGAGGCAGGCCTGCGCGAAGAGCGCGGACTGCTGGTCGCCGAGGACGGCGAGGATCGGCACGGACTCACCTGCGAGGTGCGCGTCGGGTCGCTCGCCCGTGGGCGTCCCCGACGGGACGATCGTCGGGAGCACCTCCGGGGGGATGCCGAAGAGATCGAGCAGGTCGGGGGCGAAGGCGAGCGCTCGGAGGTCGAGGAGGAGGGTGCGCGAGGCGTTCGTCGGTTCGGTGACGTGGCACGCGCCCCCGGTGAGCTTCCATACCAGCCAGGCGTCGATGGTGCCGAAGCAGATCTCGCCGCGGCGCGCGCGCTGCACGAGCAGCGGATCGTGGCGGAAGCTCCAGGCGAGCTTCGTTGCCGAGAAGTACGGGTCGACGGTCAGCCCGGTGCGGTCGGCGATCGTCTCTGCCACGCCGCTCGCGCGGAGCTCTTCGCAGATCGCCGTGCTCCGGCGATCCTGCCAGACGATGGCCCGCTGAACGGGCCGACCCGTCGACCGCTCCCAGAGGACGGTGGTCTCTCGCTGGTTCGCGATCCCGATGCCCGCGAGGTCGCGAGCGCTGCGGCCGGCCTGGTCGAGAACCTCGAACGCGCACTCGAGGACCGACCGCCAGATCTCCTCGGGATCGTGCTCGACCCAGGATGGGTGCGGGTAGTACTGACGGATCTCCCGACTGCAGCGCGCGAGCACCCCGCCCGCCGGATCGACGAGGAGGGCACGGGTGCTCGTCGTGCCCTGATCGATGGCGAGCAGGAGCGATCTCACCGGGGCGGCGGGACCTGGGCCGAGCGCACGATCGCCTCCGCCGAGGCGTCGTCGGGTGCCTGCGCCGCCGCCATCTCGGCGCGTGCGGCGGCACGGTAGGCCTCGGCCTCGGCGCGCTGGCGCGCATCCGACCAGCCGAGCGGCCCGGCCAGGAGCCTGGCCACCTCGTCGGCGAGGGCGCTGCCTCGATCGGGCAGCTCGAGCGCGACGCGGGTCCGGCGCTCGAGCACGTCGTCGACGTGGCGAGCCCCCTCGTGGGTCGCCGCGTACACGACCTCGGCGCACGTGTAGGCAATACGGCCGTCGAGGCGCCGGCGCAGCGCCGGGTCGCGCTCGCCGAGCTCCAGCACCTCCGACGCCAGCGCGCCGTAGCGGCTGAGCAGCCGGTCGAGCTCCGGCCCGGGCACGTCGGCCGATCCCGCTGCACCCCTGAGCGCGGCTCGCGCGCCGTCCAGACCGGCGGCGCCGACCAGCTCGATCTCCGCGGTGCGCGACGGTCCAGCGCGAAGGCGCGCCGAGCCCACGGCGGCGTCGATCGCGTCTCGCGCCATGACGCGGTAGGTGGTGAGCTTCCCGCCGGAGACGACGACGAAGCCCGGCGCAGGGACGTCGACGACGTGCTCACGCGACACGTGCGCCGTGTCGGCGCGCGCGTGGCCCGCGAGCGGCCTGATCCCGGCGAAGACGGCGACGACGTGCCCGCGCTCGACGGGGGGATCGACGACCCTGTTGACCCAGTCGACGAGGTACTCGACGTCGGCGCGGCACGCCACCGGCCGATCGACCTCGAGGCGCCACGGCGTGTCGGTCGTGCCGACGAGCCAGTGGCCGTTCCACGGCACGGCCAGGAGCACGCTCTTGTCGGTGGGGACGATGAGCGCGCTCGACGAGGCGATGCAGTCGCGCTCGAGGACGACGTGCACGCCCTTCGACGGCTGCAAGCGGGACCCGGCGCGCGCGAACGGTGAGATCTGGTCGCCCCACGGTCCGCTCGCCACGACGACGGATCGGGCACGCACGTCGAAGGAGCCGTCTTGATCGGTCAGCTGCAGGCGGGCCTCGACGGTGCCACCCCGACCGATCCGCAGCTCGGTTACCGCCACCCGGTTCGCTGCGATCGCGCCGTAGGACACGGCGGTGCGAACGAGCGTCGAGACGAGCCTCGCGTCGTCGACCTGGGCGTCGTAGTACTGCACCGCACCGATCAGCCCGTCGGCGCGCAGGGCGGGCGCGACGTCGAGCGCTTCGGCGCGCGAGAGCGGGCGGTGGCGCGGGACGCCAGCCGCCGCGCTCGGCGAGCGCGCCAGGAGGTCGTAGAGGGACACGCCGATCCCGACGAGCGCTCGCTCGCTCGGCCGCCGGAGCGGGTAGAGGAAAGGCGTCAGGCGAACGAGGTGCGGCGCCAGCTGCAGGAGACGTGCGCGCTCGACGAGCGCCTCCCGCACGAGGCGGAAGTCGAGCATCTTGAGGTAGCGCAGCCCGCCGTGCACGAGCTTGCTCGAACGGCTGGACGTTCCCGCTGCCCAGTCCTGCGCCTCGACGACGGCGACCGAGAGCCCGCGCGAGGCAGCGTCGAGTGCCGCTCCAGCACCGACGACGCCGCCTCCGACGACGAGGACGTCGAGCAGCCGCCCGTCGGCGAGCGCGCCGACGTCACGCTGCCACTGCTGCGGTGACAGGGCCGAATGCGCCATCGCGCCATCCACCATACGACGGCGCCTCTCGGCCCGGCCGTGCCGCCAGCCGAGCCGCCCGGCGCCGGCCACGATGACCAGACGGAGCCTCAGCCCAAGGCGACGCGGGCGACTTCAAGCGCTCACGGGACGAGATGATGGTGCTGCACCGACGCAGCGCGAGGATGCGCTGCGCCGACGAGCAGTTCCACCGAGTGCGGGGCGGGCGCCACCTGCCAGCCCCGCGGGCTGTCCTCGAAGCCGTCGTCACCCCTGAGGTGGGACCACGGAGGAGTAGGTGCCGCGCCGAGCGCTCCCCGATTCGGACCGAGGTTCGACGCGATCCGGGACATCCTCCGGCCCCCAGCAGGGAGAGGAGGGCGTAGCGTCGTGGCATGGTCGACGACCACGGACAGGTGAGCCTCGAGCGAGGAACGTTCCTCGGCCGGGGACCGCACGAGGCGGAGCCGCCCTGGGTACGCAACCCGAGCGCCAGGCGCCACGAGTGGCGGCGCCTCTTCTCGGAGGTGCTCGGCACCTTCCTGCTCGTCGTCGTTGCCGCCGGCGCCCCGGTCGTCGACGCCGTCTCCCACGGCCGGGTTCCCCTCGACGCCCAGGTGGTCGCGCCGGGCCTCATGGTGATGGCGATCATCTACTTCATGGGCATGGTGAGCGGCGCCCACCTGAACCCGGCGGTGACCCTGTCCTTCGCCGTCCGGGGCAACTTTCCCTGGGGCCGGGTGCCGGGCTACATCCTCGCCCAGCTGATCGGTGCCACCGCCGCGTCGCTCCTCCTACGGGCGCTGTTCGGAACCGTCGGTCATCTCGGCGCGACGCTCCCCGGCCCGGGCATCTCCTCGGGCACAGCTTTCCTCATCGAGACGCTGCTCACCTTCGGCCTCATTAGCGTCATCCTCGGAACCGCTTCCGGGGCACGCAACGTGGGCGCCAACGCCGCGCTCGCAGTCGGCGGGTACATCGCCCTCGCTGGTCTGTGGGCGGCCCCCATCAGCGGAGCATCGATGAACCCGGCCCGCTCCTTCGGTCCGCAGCTCGTCACCGACGACTGGACGAGTTGGTGGGCGTACGTCGCCGGACCGGTCGCCGGTGGCCTGCTCGCCGTCGCCGTCGCCTGGATCCTGCGGGGGCCTCCGAGCCTGGCCGCCAACATCGTGGCCCAAGGGGAAGCCCTCGGCGGCAACCTCCCCGAATCCCGAGCACCGGGAGCCGATCGGAGCAGCAGCCGCGACAACTAAATGCCATGAAGCGAGGCCTCCCCCCGGTGAGAACCTTGGGTTCTCTACGGAACCAACCACCGAAAGGGAGGCTCTCCTGTCGTATCCGTGCGTGCCGTGACCAGCTGAAAGGCGAGGAACGCTGCTTCCTGCCTAGGTTCTGGGCTGTTCAAAGGTCCAGACGAGAGGCGGAGGAGAACGGCGTGGCTCGGGTCCAACGTATGGCGCAGGATCGTCGGTGTCGACCACCACGTCGTGATCGAGGACGTGGAGCTCGAAAGCGAGGGCAACACGGCTGCGGTCGTCGTGCACGTGCGCCTTCGCAAGGGCGCCCGGCGCCGCTGCGGGCGCTGCGGGGCGCATGCTTGTGGCTATGACCAAGGCGAGGGGCGACGCAGGTGGCGCTGTCTCGATCTCGGGACCCTCCAGTGCTTCCTCGAGGCCGACGCCCCGAGGGTGGCCTGTCCCACCCACGGGCCGACGGTCGCGCTCGTTCCCTGGGCGCGTCACGGTGCGGGCCACACCCGGGCTTCGACGACCGGGTGCCTGGCTCGTCACCCACACGGCGAAGTCGAAGATCTGCGAGCTGCTGCGCGTCGGGTGGCGAACGGTCGGCTCGATCATCGAGCGCGTCGTCGCCGACGGCCGTGCGAGCCACGGCCCCTTCGCCGGCCTCGTGCGCATCGGGATCGACGAACCCGCTCATCCGCTCTCTCTCGGGCGCGCTCGACCTGCCCCGCCTCGAGCCGGCGCGGCTTCGCTCGAGCTGCCTCGTCGCTGTGGCCAAGGCGATCGGGCTTCAGGCCTTCATGGACGCGGCGGGGATCACCTGCTCCCAGCGCCTCGGCGACCTCATCGCCCACCTCGAGCCCCCGCCAGAGGAGACGGCCGTGGCCCTCCTCGGTGCCGGCGCGTCCCTCGGTGCCGGCGCGTCACGATGAACCTGCTCGGGCGCATCGAGGCCGCGCTCGATGAGCCACAGCTCGCCAGCGAGATCGCCGAGCTCGAGGCACGCCTCCCGGTCGGGGTGCGCCCCGGCAGTGCGCGCTGCGCACGCTTCTTGTCGGGATGCGCCTCTGCCTTGCGACCGGCCACCAGAGCGCGCACCTCACGGCGGTGGCACGCCGCCTTTTGTGGTTTCGATCGGTGCGACCAAGAACGCCTCGGGGTGGTGGCCGCCTGGCGGGCCGGGCCGCATGTGCTCACCTACTGCCAGATCACCTACACGACAGAGCGCCTCTGTGCGGTGCTCCAGAAGGACCGCCCTCGTGGTGGACCTCGGCAGACAGCATACGAACCGGGTGCTCCTCCTCACATCCGACGCCACCACCCTCGGCCGGAAGCGGTGAGCCGACGCCACGGCCGTCCGCGACCCTTGGCGGTAGCATGGGGATGATGGACGTGCAGGAGATCGTGTTCGTCGTGGAGGAGGCGCCGGAGGGTGGCTATATCGCCCGCGCTCTCGGCGAGACGATCGTCACCGAGGCCGACGACCTCGGCGCGCTCCGGGAGATGGTGCGCGACGCGGTCGTCTGTCATTTCGACGAAGACGAGCGTCCACGGCTCATCCGCCTCCACGTTGTTCGCGATGAGCTGCTCGCCGTGTGAGGCTTTTTCGTGACCTGACTGGACGCGAGCTGTCGACGCTGCTGCGGCGGCACTTCGGCTACGAGATCGTCCGCCAGTCCGGAAGCCATCTTCGATTGTCCACCCTGGTGAACGGCGAGCACCGCGTCACCGTGCCTGCTGGCGGCCCACTGCGGGTCGGTACCCTGGCGGCCATACCCGGCGACATCGCCACGCACCACGGGATCGCGCGGGCCGAGCTCGAGGAGCGCCTCTTCGCATAGCCGAGGCCCGGTTTCGCCGCCATCGGCCGCCCACGGTGGCTCGTGCACCCCCCCCGGCCACGCGCGCATTTGTCCTAGTCGCGGGTCAAGTCACGTCCTCGCGGTCGAGGCGTTGAACACCAAGAGCGCCGGCCGGCGCCGCGCACCGGGGGCGGTTCGTGTTGGCCGAATTTGTGGAGGTGAGCGGACTCGAACCGCCGACTTCCACGTTGCGAACGTGGCGCTCTACCAGCTGAGCTACACCCCCGGGGTGCCGGCTCCTGCGCGCGGGTGCGCCCAGCAGCCACGGAAAGGATAGCCACACCGCATCGGGCGCCTGCTGCGCCCCGGCCTGCGACGATGTCCTGGTGGCCACCCGGCGGAGGAGGAGCCAGCGCAGCGTCCCGCACTTCCTCGCTCGATCCCTGCGCGAGTCCCTCCGCTTCGACGCCTCCGCGCTCAACCCGCTGTCCGCGCTGCGCATCACGATCGGGATCGTCGCGATGCTGCTCGTCGG